>JAFTST010000016.1 GCA_017467165.1 Clostridia bacterium
ACTCCAACACCGGTGGACAGGCTTCCAAGGCGTCTAACATCGGTCAGGTTGCTCAGTTCGCGGCAGCAGGTAAGGCAATTGGCAAGAAGAACCTTGCGGAGATCGCTATGTCCTACGGCTACGTATACGTAGCTCAGGTTGCTGTGGGCGCTGATATGAACCAGACTCTCAAGGCAATGGCAGAGGCAGAGGCTTATCCCGGACCCTCCATCATCATCGGCTACGCTCCCTGTGAGATGCACTCCATTAAGGGCGGTATGGCTAACTGCCAGGCAGAGATGAAGAAGGCTGTTGAGGCTGGCTACTGGCAGATGTTCAGATTCAATCCTGCTCTTAAGGCAGAGGGCAAGAATCCCTTCACACTTGACAGCAAGGAGCCTACCGCTTCCTATCAGGATTTCATAAGCGGTGAGGCCAGATACACCAGACTCGCTCAGGCATTCCCTGAGAGAGCTAAGGAGCTGTTCGCTAAGGCGGAGGAAACCGCCAAGGCGAAGTATGAGCGCCTGAAGAAGCTTGTAGATTTCTACAACAATTAATCCAAGGATTAACTATCGGCACTCCCTCGGTAACGGGGGAGTGCTTTTTCATAATTTTACTTCCCGGTGCGAAAAAGCGCCGAGCGGGGGGTTAACCATACGAAAGCACCGACGTGCTTGATATATTTTTGGAGGAAAAACTTAATTATGGCATTTGGATTTATTTTCAGCGTTATCTTTGTAGCCGTGCTGCTCGTTGGAGCGTACGTTATATTCAAAAACTACAAGAAAAGAAACAGTAGAATGAAGGCTGTCGGCGTGGCTGTCGCTATCGTTGCTCTCCTCGGACTTGCTGTCATTCCCGGAAGCTTTCACACCGTACAGGCGGGTGAGATTGCGGTAGTCAAGCACCTTGGCGAAGCGAAGACGGTACGCACCGCGGGCACATATTTTGATTTCTGGCTGACCGAGGAATACGAAATCTACGACGCGAAGGTGCAGAACCTCGAGGTTAACACTCAGGCGTATTCCAAGGATGCTCAGACGATGACAATAGCGATGACCGTTCAGTATAAGATAGATGACTCGAAGGCTATCACCATAGCTAATCAGTACGGCTCTATTGACCTTCTGGCGAACAGAATCGAAAGCATCGCCACCGAGAAAACCAAGGCAACCCTCTCGTCCTATTCGGCTATGGAAATTATCGAAACGCGCTCCACCATCTCCCCGAAGGTCGAGCAGATAATCAAGGACGCGGTCAACGAGGAGTACTGCGTTGACATAGTCGCCGTCGTTCTTACAAATATTGATTTTTCCGCGGCGTTTGAAAAGACGGTTGAGGACAAGATGATAGCAGAGCAGGAAAAGCTGAAGGCTGAGTACGAAAAGCAGACCGCTATCGTCAATGCTGAAAAGGAGCTCGAGGTAGCTAAGCTCAACGCGCAGGCTAAAATTGAGTCCGCGAAGGCAGACGCAGAGTCCCAGATACAGGTAGCGACCGCAGAGGCTAAGGCTATCAAGCTGAAGTCTATTGAGGTTGCGCGCTCACTCGGCTTCAAGATTATCGAGAATGAGATTGTCGAGGACGGAGTTGTCACAGGAGTTGAGTATGAGATAAGCTTTGAGGGAAAGAGCGCTGAGGAAATTCAGCTTATAACAGAGTACCTCAAGTATATGGAGTATCTCTCCAAGTGGGACGGAAAGCTTCCCTCGGTTATGACAGGGGATGGCGCGTCGATAATGCTTCCCGTTGACCCCAACGCATAATTTATTATAAATAAGCTCCGCCTGCGCAGTACGCTAAAAAGGCAGAAATGCAGGCGGAGTTTTTTTCGTTTTTTTTGATTTTTTTAGAAAAATGCCTTGACAAAATATGTCAGCGGGAGTATAATGGATAGCGGTTAGCAGAGGCTAACTGAGAAAAATGCGAGGTAAGCTATGACACTTTTTGACGTAGAAGAGGGAAGAAAATACACCATCGTAGCCGTTGATACGAAGGATGATGAGCTTGAAGCGTTTTTGTTTTCGCTTGGATGCTACGACGGCGAGCCGATAACGGTTATCAGACGTCTGAGATCGGGCTGTATCGTGTCGATAAAGGATGCAAGATATAGCATAGATACAGCACTTGCGAGGGCAATTACGGTTAAGTAGCTTCCGTATTTATTTTTTTGGACTGTGGTTAGCATAGGCTAACCCTTGAAAGAGAGGTTATCTAGATGAGAATTGCATTGGCGGGAAATCCCAACAGTGGAAAAACGACGATGTATAACGCCCTGACAGGCTCCAGCGAGCGCGTTGGAAACTGGGCGGGAGTTACGGTAGAAAAAAAGGAGCATCCGATTAAGCGCAGCCTGTGCGGCGGACGCGAGGATATTATTGCCGTTGATTTGCCGGGCGCGTATTCTATGTCGCCCTTCACCTCCGAGGAGAGCATCACGAGCGATTATATCAAGAACGAGCGCCCGGACGTTATTATTAATATTGTAGATTCGACAAACCTATCAAGGAGCCTGTTTTTAACAACGCAGCTGCTGGAGCTTGGCGTGCCCGTGGTTATAGCGCTGAACAAAACCGACGTCAACCGAAAAAAGGAAAATAAGATTGACCTTTCCGCTCTTTCGAAGGCTCTCCTCTGTCCTGTGGTGGAAACCGTGTCCACCGTGTCGGAGGGGCTCAGCGAGCTTGTTGAGGTTGCGATAGGGCTCGTCGGCAGAGTACAGCAGGCGCCCTACGTTGAGGGTGGATTTGACCGCTCTGACAGAGACTCCTGCGAGGCGGCAGACAGACGCAGATACGAGTTTGTTAACGGTATAGTTGCAAGGGTAGAGCGCAGACGCGTGCGCTCGGCTGACAGAAGCTATCAGGATAAGATTGATGAGATTCTGACTAACAGATGGCTCGGTATTCCTATTTTCGCTGTGGTTATGCTCGGAGTATTCTGGATATCGCAGTCGGGACCTGCGGTATGGATTGCAGATTGGCTCTCCGGACTTCTCGGAATGGGTCAGGAGGCTGTCGCGGGGCTTCTCACCAATGGCGGCGAGCTGCCTATGAATATCTGGGGCTTGATACTCGTTGACGGAATTATCGGCGGATTTATTGCCATAGTTGGCTTCTTGCCGCTGGTTATGATAATGTATTTCCTCATCGCGCTTCTTGAGGACTGCGGATATATGGCGAGAGCCACCGTCGTTCTTGACCCGATTTTCAAAAGAGTGGGTCTTTCCGGCAGGTCGGTTATCCCCTTTATAGTTGGCACGGGGTGCGCCGTTCCCGGCGTTATGGCGTGTCGCACCATTCGTGACGAGCGCGAGCGCAGAGCTACGGCAATGCTTGCTCCCTTTATGCCCTGCGGAGCGAAGCTTCCGGTTATTTCATTGTTCGCGGGCGCCTTCTTCGCGGGATCTGCCTGGGTCGGCGCATCTATGTACTTTATCGGTATCGTGGTTATTTTCCTCTCCGCGTTGCTTATTAACGCTCTGACAGGCCACAAGGCGAGGAAATCCTTCTTTATTATAGAGCTCCCCGAGTATAAGCTCCCGAGCTTGAAGAAGGCTTTCGTTTCGATGTGTCAGCGCGGCTGGTCCTACATAGTCAAGGCGGGTACTATTATTCTCGTCTGCAACTTCGTTGTACATCTTATGCAGAACTTCGACTGGAGCTTCAACGTTATAGGCGAGGATATGGCTCATACCTCCATACTTGCCACGGTTGCGACTCCCTTCGCCTATATTGTCGCGCCAATCGTCGGCGTGGTTGCCTGGCAGCTTGCGGCGGCGGCGGTCACGGGATTTATCGCCAAGGAGAACGTTGTCGGCACGCTCGCGGTATGCTTCGGCATATCAAATCTTATTAACCTTGACAGCCTTGAGGTTATCGACGGCGCGCAGAGCCTTGTTGCGGCTACCTTTGGAATTACTCCCGTCGCGGCGCTAGCCTTTCTGATGTTCAATCTTTTCTCCCCTCCCTGCTTCGCGGCAATCGGCGCTATGAGCGCGGAAATGAAGAGCAGAAAATGGCTCTTCTCGGGAATCGGCTTACAGCTTTTCGTCGGTTATACCCTCGGCTTTCTCGTGCACTTCTTCGGCACTCTTGTAACAGGCGGTGACCTCGGTCCTGCTTGGCATTCGGTACTCGGCTGGTCGGTAGTATTGGCAGTTTCACTCGCCCTTACAATCGTCATTCTGAAAAACAGAAGAGTGGCGAAGGCTAAAGAGAAAATAACTGTATAACGGAGAGAAATATGTTGCGCTATATTATTCCTGCTGTGGCTGTCCTAATTATCGTTGGCGGCGCGATTATGTACATATTGAGAGCGAAGAAAAAGGGAAAAAAGTGTATAGGCTGTCCATACAGCTGCTCCTGCGATAAAAGTGCCTGCAGCCAAAAAAATGAAAACTAAGCCCATATTCTGCGGGCTAAAAGGAAAATCACCCCGTCTTGCCTATGTAGCAGAGCGGGGTGATTTATATTAGTGAGGTTACCTCGACAAAAATTTCTTCAGAGCATCAAATGACTCGTCTGATATATGGTGCTCTATCTTGCAGGCGTCAGCCGTGGCAACCTCCTCGGTCACGCCAAGGCTGATAAGAAAATCTGTGAGTATCTTATGCCTGTCGTACATTTTGTCAGCGACGTAGCGGCCCTCGTCGGTCAGAGTAATATACCCGTCCTCGTCGACGGATATGTATCCGCCTCCCTTGAGAAGCCCCAGAGCCCTGCTGACGCTCGGCTTGGAAAAGCCCATATATTCGCACACGTCTATGGCTCTGACGTTTTTGTTTTCCTGTGTGAGAATCAGTATCGTTTCAAGATACATCTCTCCTGATTCTTGTAGCTGCATCGTTCAGTCCTTATCCTTGGGGCGTGTCAATTTTATGCCCCTGTGTTATTTCAAAATGTAAATCAACCTTGACGGGTGAATATCCTCGTGTAGTTCTTTATCGCCCCGTCGATTATCCTTATGGCATCAGCTCTCGGGCGCACCTCGTCAACCGCGGTTTCCTTGTTCTCGAGATTTTTATACACGGAGAAGAAATGGCACATCTCGTCAAAAAGATGCTTCGGAAGCTCGTCTATGCTTTCATATTTGTTATAATTCGGATCATTGAAGGGGATAGCTATTATCTTCTCGTCGTAGTGGCCGTTGTCAATCATCGTTATAACGCCAATGGGGTAAGCCCTGACAAGAGTCATAGGCTCAATAGCCTCCGCGCATATCAGTAGCACATCAAGCGGGTCGCCGTCGTCCGCGAAGGTGCGGGGGATAAAGCCGTAGTTGGCGGGATAGTGCGTTGACGTGTATAATATGCGGTCGAGTATGATAAGACCCGTTTCCTTGTCGAGCTCGTATTTCTTTCTGCTGCCCTTGGTTATCTCGATAACGCAGATAAAGTCCTCGGGCATTATTCTGTCGGGTGATATATCGTGCCAGATGTTAGACATTTTTTACCTGCCTTTCTTTTTTTAAAATACTCTTTATCTTATTATATATCAAACGTCACCTTAAGTCAAGGATAAATTACCGCGCTCCAAACCTGTGCGGAAAAGAAAAATGGGCACATATTAAATGTGCCCAATAATGAGGTTTTTATTTCAGTAGAGCCGAGTTCGGATCAGTCAGCAAGAACGGTTATCTTGTTGTGCATAATCTCGGTAACGAGGTCAACAATCCAGAAAATACCGTTTCCGATACCTGTAACGAGCGCAACGATACCTACAACGAGGGTAACGGTGTTCTTGGTCTCAAAAAACTTCAGTATTCTGTAGATTCCGCCGATAACTCCGCCGAGAATAATCTGAATAAGAACCTTTGCAACCTGAGGAAGCGCCTCATACTGAGCGGTTATAGAAGAGGATGCCATAAGTATACTCCTTTTGTATTCAGCTACCTGTCGGTAGTCTGTTGATAATCTTATTATATCACACGGGTGGAAAATGTGCAATATATAATTATAAATATACTACGAAAAAATTTCCCGCCTCGTGTTAAATATATGTGCCACAGAATAAAATAATACGTATACCGCCTGTTATTTGGTGTTGCAAATTCTCTGGGAAAATGCTAAAATAGATAAAAGGGATAGAAAAGGCTTAGGAGAGTGTATGGAAGCATTGCTTGATTTTTTATCAAATGCGGTTATCTGGGTGCCCATTGTCGCCTGGATGGCGGCGCAGCTTTCGAAGATGATAATAAATATTATAGTCGAGAGAAAATTCGTTTTCGAGCGTCTTTTCGGCGACGGAGGCATGCCCAGCGGTCACTCTGCTACGGTCTCCGCTCTGATGGCGATTGTTGGCTGGGGATACGGCTTTTCAACTCCGCTATTTGCTATAAGCTTGATTTTGGCGGTTATAGTGGTGCACGATGCTACGGGAGTCAGACGCGAGGCGGGAAAGCACGCCACCTCTATAAAAATGATAGTAGATAGCCTTAACGGCCTTATTTTGGAAAAGGACGAGAGAATAAGAACAGAAAAGCTCAAGGAGCTCGTAGGACACACGCCGCTGCAGGCGTTTTTCGGGGTTTTGCTTGGTATTGCCGTTGTTATAATATACGCCTTGATTTTTAAGGTAGGGTATCTTGGATTAATTAAGTAGGAGAAATTGAATGTACGACGAGCTTACAGAGGTTGATATACGAAAGATGGAGGAGGAAATCCGTTACAGACGTGAGGTCCTCGCGCCGAAGCTCGGCGCGGAGCTGAAGCGCACCAGAGAATACGGTGACCTTTCGGAAAACGCGGAGTATAAGGAGGCGAAGCGCGAAAAGAGGAAAAACGAGTCGCGCATCCGCTATCTTGAAAATATGATACGCACCGCCAGGGTTATTGAGGTCAGAGAGGACGCGGAGTCTGTGACGCTCTTTGACCGAGTGCTTATTCTGAATGAGAAAAACAATCAGGAAAAGGAAATACAGATAGTCACCACCCTAAGACAAAACGCCCTTCTTGGCTACATAAGCAAGGAGTCCCCTCTGGGCGCGGCTCTTATGGGGCATAGAGCTGGCGACAGGGTGCTCGTTGAGGTGAATGCCAATATGAGCTACTACGTTAAAATACTTCGCATCACCAAGTGCGAGGACAACGACGAGCTACCGATTTCGGGATATTAAGGAGGATTTATGGCTGATCTTGATTTATACAGGCTTAACGATATGGTCTGTGACGACCCGCTTGGCACGGTACAGGGAGCAGAGGATGAATACCACACCCGTGTCGCGAATATAGCCGACTACGTTGTCGAGCGCGGTAATGTCAGGGTGCTTCTTATAGCAGGCCCGTCAGGCTCCGGAAAGACCACCAGCGCCAATCTTATCAAGGACGCTATATGCGCGCGCGGCAAGAGGACCATAGTCGTATCTCTCGACGATTTCTACCGCGATTCCGATGACCCCGATTACCCGAGGCTCGAGGGGGGAGAAAGGGATTACGAGTGTCCCGAGTCGCTCCACCTTGACGAGATTGCCTCAACGCTCGGAGCGATATCGAGAGGCGAGAGCTTTGATTTGCCGAAGTATGACTTCAAGGTGGGCGGACGCGTCAGCACGTCTCACTATGAGCCTATGCCCGACGGCTGTGTTATTATCGAGGGACTTCACGCCCTCAATCCCAAGGTATCCGCACAGTTAAGCAGAGAAAACACCGTCAAGATATTTATAAGCGTGTCGACCAATATAGTCGAGTGTGGCGAGCGTATCCTCTCGGGAAGAAAGCTCAGATTTCTTCGCCGAATGGTAAGAGATAATCTATATCGCGGAGCGACAGCAGAGCGCACTCTTGAGATGTGGCACGACGTGCTCGCGGCAGAGGACGTCTATCTCTATCCCTACAAGAAGGACGCCGACCTCGCCTTTGATACCTTCCACGAGTTTGAGCCCGGTGTTATGAGAAAGCACGCCCTGCGCCTTCTTACCGACGAGGTAGTGGCCTCTGACCCCTACGCAGATATAGTGCGCGATGCTATAATCAAGATTGCGGTGGTTGACGAAAGAATAATTCCCGAGGACTCTCTTATCAAGGAGTTTATCCCCGGCGGAAAATACGAGGATATATACTAAAGGATTGGTATATAAGAAAACGGAGAATAAAGATATAATTTCACACGGGGGTGGAGAAGATTACGAACCTGCCCCGTGTATTTTTGTATATATGTAAGCATTAGTTGGCATAACAATACCCGCGCTTCCACACCTCGCCCTCGCCCTGAAAATAAAAACGCGCTCGCCTATTGACAAAAGGGTGGATGTGTGCTAGAATAACGAATGAAATAAAACTAAAGAAAGGAGGAGAATACAATGACGAACAGAAATTACAGCTTGAACCTTATAAGAAACAACGTACTCACCTCCGAGGATAATGCTCACTAGTCGGGTTATTCTATAATCCGATTTTCCCCGGTGCGTTCTGTACGCCTCGGGTGTTTTTGTTTTTATTGCGCCCGTGGCTTGACACGGGCGCTTTTCTATCCTCGGGCAATCAACCTCTGGGTTAAAGACTAAACGAAAGATGAAAAAGATATTTGAATTATTAAAGCCTTATCGAAAAAAGCTCGTAGCAGTTGCTCTTATTGACGGTGTGGGAATGATAACCGCCCTGCTTATGCCATTCGTTATGAGCGAAATCGTCGAGGATGGCATCTCGGGACAAAACGTTACTCTCGTGTGGAAATACGCCGCTGTTATGGTGGCGCTGGCAATCGTTTCGGTTGTAGCAAGCGTCATATCTGCCAAGCTCAATACGACTATATCCGCGAGCTATTCTTCAGACTTATGCCAGCTTACCTTTGAGAAAATCAACGCGCTTTCCTATTCTGACTACACCAAAATCGGACCGTCAGGACTCTTAACCCGAGCGACCGACGATATATGGAACGTCGAGGGAGCTATCACGAGTCTTCCGTACACCCTCTTTTCCGTTCCCGTTATGTTCATCGGCTCGCTTGTGCTGACCTTCCTTGCCGACCCGATACTCGCCGCAGTATTCCTGCTCTCGATTCCACCTATTCTTATATTGGTGCTCGTGCTTATGCGTCCCTTGTACGATATGTGGGATAAGTCGGATAAGTACGTGGACCTGCAGAACAAGATAGTCAGAGAAAGGCTGTCGGGGCTTCGCGTTGTCAGAGCCTTCAATAACGAGAAAAGAGAGCACGGAAGGGCGAAATTCGCCACCGAGGAGATGGCGAAATATATGATACGCGCCAACACCCGCGGAGGTATGGTAGACCCCTTCGCTATGCTGCTTCTGAATCTCGCCACCGTAGCTGTCGTGTACGTTGGCGGACTTCGCGCCGCGGGAGGCGCGGGAATAGGCTCGGGCGGAGTTATCGCCGTGCTTCAATATATTGGAATAATAACCAACGCGATAATCAGCATTTCCTGGACGCTTGCCTGGTTACCGAAGGTGAGGGTGTCTATGAGACGCCTTGACCAGATACACTCTGCCAAAAAAGAGGAGATACTGGTCGAGGGCGAGGAAAAAATCCCCGACGGATATGAAATTGAGATAAAAAATCTCTCCTTTGCCTATCCCGACTCGACCAAGACTGTGATTAACAACCTTTCGCTCACCATCAAGGAGGGTGAGAGCGTCGCCCTGATAGGCGGAACGGGAAGTGGAAAGAGCACGCTCATTAAGCTCTTGTGCGGACTGTTTGAGAAAACCGAGGGGGATATAGTTATCGGTGGAGCATCCTATTCTGAGATGAGAAAGGCGACTCTTCGCTCGCATTTCTCGGTTGCTCTGCAGAAGGCGGAAATATTCGAGGGAACCGTCCGCGACAACGTCAGAATGGGCAAGCCCGACGCTACGGACGAGGAGATATACGAGGTCCTTCGACTGTCGAAAATGTCAGACTTCGTAGACTCTCACCCCGAGGGTCTTGACTATATTCTCGTAGGCGGAGGACAGAACGTCAGCGGCGGACAGCGCCAGAGAATCAATATGGCGAGGACAGTTATCAAGAACGCGGACATATATATTTTTGACGACAGCTTTTCCGCGCTCGACTTCCTTACCGAGAGCGAAATTAAGGAAAACTATTCCTCGCTCCTTGCAGGAAAAAGCAGGATAGTTGCCACGCAGCGCATCAGCACCGCGATGAGTGCTGACCGCATATACGTTATGGACGGGGGCAGTATAATCGGTATGGGCACACACAGCGAGCTGCTCCATAGCTGCCCGATATACCGCGAGATTGCCGACTCCCAGCTTGGCGGCAGAAGGGAGTGCAGAAATGAAAAATAAGTCAAAAAACAGAGGAATGAGCTCGGCCAGAGTTGTTCTCAGAATAATGAAGGACTCCTTTGGCATACTTCATTGGCTTCTGCTCGCGACGGTGCTCAGCATTGCCTCCGCCTATCTTGCTATGACAGCACCCGAAATACTCGGCAGTCTGACAAATCAGATATACGACCTGATAGACTCGGGTATCACGATAGATATCGCGCTCTTGGGAAGGCGCGCCCTTATTCTTGCCGTGGTGTATATACTGTCAGCGGCTCTGGGAGCTCTTACCAGGCTCGTTATGAATTACTCGGTAAGCAGCTTTTTCACCTGTAAGATAAGGGTGAGGATGAGCGAAAAAATAGCGAGCATTCCGATAAAGACGGTTGACAGCACGCCAAACGGTGAGATAATCTCCCGAATGACCAACGACGTTTCGATAATGGGCGGCTCCATACACGATATTTTCGGCGTTATTATTAACGGACTTATACAGCTGATTATGATTTCGGTTATCATATTCTCAGAGGAGCCCGTTATGGCGCTGGCGGTTATGGTCTTCGTTCCGCTTTCGCTCCTGCTTTCAGCAATTCTCGCATCGAAAAGCGAAAAGCATTTTGACAAGTCACGCGCCCTTGCAGGAAAAATGTACAGCATCTGCGAGGAAAATCTCGCCTGCTTTGACGCGGTTAAGGCGTTCTCTATTGAGGACTCGCAGAACAAGAAATACAGAGCGGTAACCAAAAACTACGCCACCTCTGCCGCTCGGGGATATTTTGCCTCGGGACTTGTCAGCCCTGTGGTTGGATTTGTCAATAACCTCTCATACGTTGCGATATGTGTCATAGGAGCCATTCTCGTCATCAACGGACGGGTCAACGTTGGCGCCCTTGTAGCCTTTATAATGTACACCAAGCTCTTTTCCGCGCCCCTTGAGTCAATAGCTAACGGAATGTCAATGATACAGTCCACGATAGCCTCTGCCAGAAGAGTATACGAATATCTTGACGGCGAGGAGATGGTTGAGCCCGACTCCGAGGAGAATAGAGAGGTCTTGGGCGAAGTCGAATTTGTTGACGTGTGCTTTTCCTACACAGAGGACAAGCCGCTGATTGAAAACCTGAATCTGCACGTGAGCCCTGGCGAAAAGGTGGCGATAGTAGGCCCAACAGGCGGCGGAAAGACAACGATAGTTAACATTTTAATGCGTTTTTATGACCCAATCTCAGGAAAGGTGCTCGTCGACGGAAGGGATATTTGTACGATGAACCGCACCGACGTGAGAAAAATGTTCGGCATGGTTCTGCAGGACACGATGCTCTTTTCGGGTAGTGTGTATGACAACATAGCCTACGGAAAGCAGGATGCTACTCGGGACGAGGTGATATCCGCGGCAAGAAAAGCGCATATTGACAGCTTTATCGATTCTCTGCCAAACGGTTACGAAACCGAGATTAACGAGGACAGCACCAATATCAGCGCGGGACAGAAGCAGCTTTTGACAATAGCCAGAGCATATCTTTCGGATAGACCCATTCTTATTCTCGACGAGGCTACGAGCAACGTTGATACCAGAACGGAGCTTTTGATTCAGGAAACGATGGATGAGCTTATGCGAGGTCGCACAGCCTTCGTCATAGCGCACCGTCTATCCACTATTGAGAACGCGGACGTTATCCTCGTTGTTGACAACGGCAGGATAGTAGAGCAGGGAAGCCACGCCGAGCTTCTTAGTCAAAACGGACTCTACTCAAGGATTTACAACAGCCAGTATCCTAAGGGGTAGTTGATGCGACGCTTTAAATAATATCTCAAGGCATTTCACACCGAGATTTAAGAATGAAAAAGGACACCCACTAGGGTGTCCTGGCTCTCTGCGGAATTTCGTCTGTGACGAATATACGCACACTTGTCGCTTACGAGCGAGCTCGACACGCCTGCGTGGCGTATGCGAACCGCGCTCCGTCTCAGGACGAAGGCGGACGACCGCGCAGAGCCGCGAACGAAAAAAGCACCACCCAAAAACGGGTGGTGGCTCTCCGCGGAATTAGCCCGTGGGAGCTATAATTTGAGTCGATTAGCCAAGATGTAGGCTTTCTTGTGTTGTCTTGCGTGGCAAGACGACGGGCTATTTTTCGAACCGCGCGCCATCTTTTTTCGAAAAGCTGGCAGCGGATTCCGCGGTAGAGTCGAAACGAAAAAGCACCACCCAAAAACGGGTGGTGCTTTTTTCGTTGGTGACTCGTAGCGGAATCGAACCGCTGTTACAGCCGTGAAAGGGCCGTGTCTTAACCGCTTGACCAACGAGCCGTAAGTGGTAGCGGATGTCGGATTTGAACCAACGACCTGCCGGGTATGAACCGGACGCTCTAGCCAACTGAGCTAATCCGCCGTGTTGCGCTCACTTTTCTCGCTCGAACATTATACCACAAGAAAATATAATTGTCAATAGGTTTTTATAATATTTTTTATAATGGGAAAAACGGCGAATTATGAGCAGATTTCGCGCCGTGAGGGAGGGGGGCGTTGCGTCTTATTTTTAAATTTACGGTGGTATTTTGACATTTATTTTTTGAAGAAAACCGTGGCGCCTTGACACTTTTCTTGACAAAGCGAGAGCCGTGTTGTATAATCGCAGTATAGGGAGCGTACCGACTCCGATTCTATCAATAAGCATATAAGGGCAGGAAAAAATGAAAGAATCAATGAAAAACAAGCTTTTGACCTCTGTATTCGCTCTGGCTCTCATAGTTATGACGATAACCTTTTCGATAGGTCTGCCGATATACGTCAGATCCTTCTACTACGCTCATATAAATGCGCTCGATATGCCCGAGGAAACGGGCTATGACTACGACACAATCAAGGAGGCGTATGACGAGGTGCTGGATTATCTGACTGTTCCTGGCAATGAATTTGGCACGGGCGAGCTCCGCCACAGCGAAGAGGGCGCGAGTCACTTCGCGGACTGTAAGGTGCTTTTCGACCTCAACCTCTTTGGATATATAGTATCCTCTGTGCTTGTGGTTGCTCTTGTCATTCTCTCAAAGAGGGGAGTGTTCAGCTTCACACGCGCAGGAGGGCTTGGCGTTAGCTTCTGGTCAGGCATCTCTGCTCTTTCGGCATTCGCTCTGGTCGGCGGACTCGCTGCTCTTGACTTTGATAGGGCGTTCGTTATTTTCCACAGCATATTCTTTCCCGGCAAGGACAACTGGATGTTTAATCCTTTCACCGACCAGATTATACAGGTGATGCCGGAGGATTTTTTCATGAACTGCGCGATACTCATAGTCAGCTCTATAATCGTTCTCTGCCTTACCTATATCATAGTAGGAATTGCAAGAAGAGATAGGACGGGAAAGTGAGCGGACAGTTTAAAATACCAAAGAAAGCGGCACCCAGTGTGCCGCTTTCTCCTTTTGATTAAGCTTTTTTAATAAAATTGGTATATACCTTCTTTTCCTTTTCGGGTGTGCCGTATTTCTCAGCGCCGAGCTTGATTGACTTGATAAGAAACGCCATATTTCTTCCTAGCATACGCATAGTGTGCATTCCCTCGAGGTCGCGCTCTGCATCCTCTGCATCGGAGCCGTGCACCTGATTCCAATAGTATGATGATGCTATTGGCATACCGCTGATGGTGAAGTACTTGTTAAGCACGTCAAAGCTCGCGGTACAGCCGCCTCTGCGAGCAACCACGACCGACGCGCCAACCTTCATAGATTTGTCAAATCGAGAGCTGTAGAAAAGCCTGTCGCACAGAGAAAGAAAGCTACCGTTTGGCGAGGCATAATATACCGGAGAGGCGAGCACGATACCGTCTGCCGCTCTCAGCTTTTCAGCCAATTCATTAACTACATCGTCTATAACGCATCTGCCGAGCTTAGAGCAGGCGAAGCAGCCTCTGCAACCGGGAATATCAAGACCCGCGATGCTGACAACCTCAACCTCCATTCCACTCTCCGAAAGCGAGCCGCGAAGCTCCTCCAGAGCTCTCATAGTAGTTCCGTTTCTGTGTGGGCTTCCCGAAATAACAAGAACCCTTCCATATTTTGTACACTCGTTTTCAGTCATATCTGCCTCCGCTTCGTTTTTATTTCATTATATATCCACTATGAGAAAAATGCAACATCTTTTTGGTGGGCGTTGAAGATATATAGAATAGAGTGCCGAATGAAAACCGCACCCCGTGTGAAGTTATGTTGTGAATTGTGGCGAAAAATGTAAATTTAAGTATACTTATTTTCGGGACTGTTTTTTTCTTTGACAAAATCGGGCTTCTCTCTCGCGCACGAATTTTTACAAATTTATCCGCGCGCCCTTGATTAAACATTTAAACTATGGTATAATCTATTTGGAAAAGTATGCGCGCTGAGGCGCGTGAGTAATATTTTGAGGAAGTATATGGAAAAACTTAATTTCAGTCTGCTCTATCCGAGCGAGCAGTCACAGCTTTATCACGAGAACCCATCCAACAGACCCGATATATCGGGCGCTGTGTGCGACGAGCTTGGGCTTACGGAGATTTTCGGGCTTCGCTCATCAGCGGTTGAGGATTTTTTCACGTCTGATAAAGAGGTTATTGAATACAGGCAGAGGACGCTGAGGGATCTTTTGGAGCTTCCTGAGCTTCTAGAAACTCTGGCGAAAATTCATCCTATCCTCGACGATATCAAGGAGCTCAGACGCCTTGACAGCGACGGTGTCGGGTCTGCTGATTCATATCTATACAGCATAACCGAGATTGAGCTGTACGTGTCCTGCCTTGAGACGATGCGCTCAGGCTTCGCGGAGGTTAAGGACAGGATAAGGGGAGATGCTTTTATTCGTCTTTCTGAATTCGTTACCGAGCTTACCGAGTCGGAATACTATGTCGAGCTCAACAAAAGCCTCTCGCAGCTCAGCGAGCGTGTGCACGAGGTCAAGAGCATAACCGTCGGAGTCAACCTTGACGCCCAGCTTCGCCCCGAATCCGCGGGAGTTATTTCTATCAACTCAGAGCGCTTCAAATCAGGCAAGGTGCTTGACAAAATTCTGAGGCTCTCCTTTAAGAACGATGCCTTCACCACCATATCCGAGCTCGCACCGTTCTGCAAGGGGCAGAGCGAAAACAAGAAGGAGGCGCTTATCGGAGCCTTCAATTCTGCTATCGAAGAGGTCTTTCGCTCCTCTGTGCGCGGCTGGCGGGGTATAGTTGCCGACTACGTTATTGAAAACACCGATTTTCTTCTCAGACTGCTTCCCGAGATTGAATTTGTGACAAGGAGTGCTGAGCTTATTTCCGCTCTTTCAAAAAGAGAGGGTTGCGAGCTCGTATATCCCACGGTAGCTCCCATGGAGGAAAAGGCGTTTTCCGCTACCGCTCTCTATAATCCGAGGGTTGCGCTTGCCATTGACGACGAGATAGTGACCAACGATTTCTCATTTGACGACAGAGCCCGCATATACGTGCTTTCGGGACCCAACAGGGGCGGAAAATCTGTTATTACCGTTGCCGTCGGAGCGGCGCAGGCTATGTGTCAGCTCGGATTGCCCGTGCCTGCGGTGGAGGCTCGCATCTCGCCTGTGTCGGGAATATTCACTCATTTTCCCGAGGGAGCTGACGATACCATCGACAAGGGCAGGCTTGGTGAGGAGTGCGCGAGACTGAGAGAAATATTTGATGCGACCGACTCTGATTCTATGGTGCTTCTTGACGAATCTCTCTCGTCGACAGGCGCGTACGAGGCATCATACATAGCCTCCGAGATACTGACCGCGCTCGCTGTTATAGGCTGTCGCGGCATATTCTCGACCCACCTGCACGAGCTCGCCGCAGCTGTGCCCGAAATTAACACGCGTTCTCTTGAGCGCGGGGGAGTGTGCGTTGATACGCTCGTCGCGGGAATTGAGGAGGGCAAGCGCTCCTTCAGAATACACAGGGCGAAGCCCGACGGAAAGTCCTACGCCAGAGATATAGCTGAAAAATACGGACTATCCCTTGACACCCTTATCGGAGGTGAAAACGAATGAGCATAGTAATCGGAATTGATATAGGCGGAAGCACCACGAAAATAGTGGGATTTCGCGAGCTGGATGGCAGACGCGAAATGATACCGCCGCAGTTTATAACAGCCACAGACCCCGTTACCGCGACCTACGGCGCCTTCGGTAAATTCACCGACGAGAACGGCATCAATATCGAAAGTATTGATAAAATTTATATGACGGGCGTTGGCGCATCCTTCATTAAACGAAACCTGTACGGCATAGAATGTATCAGAGTGCCGGAATTCAACTGTATCGGCAGCGGCGGACTCTATCTGTCGGGGCTTGAGCATACGCTCGTTGTCAGTATGGGAACGGGTACGGCTCTTGTCAATGCTGAAAGAGCGGGGAAAATGGAATACCTCGGCGGCACGGGAGTCGGCGGCGGAACGCTCGTCGGACTGTCAAAGCTCCTTATCGGAGCTGAGAGTGTTGACCACATCGCGGAGCTCGCAGAGGGCGGAAGCCTTGCCAATATCGACCTGAGAATCGCTGATATGATGGCTTCGGATGCGATAAGCGAGCTGTCGCGAGAGATGACCGCGTCAAACTTCGGAAACGTCTCGGAGCTTGCCGAAAAGGGTGACGTATCGCTCGGAATAATGAACCTTGTGTTCGAAACGGTTGCTATGGTAGCCGTCTTCGCGGCGAGGGGCTGTGGGGTGGAGAAAATTATTTTGACGGGAAATCTCACACGCATCCCCTATTGTAAGGAAAAATTCGATGAAATCAACGGTATGGGATACGGCGTTGAATTCATAATTCCGGAGCATTCGCAGTATTCCACCGTTATAGGCTGTGCCCTTGGCGGCAGTCTTAATAAGTAAAGTATTATTTTCATTTCAAGGATAGCAAGACACTCCCAAAAAACATATGAGAGGTAACCTATGAATATCCTTCGCTTCATGATTCCAAAGAGCCTGTCGGTGCACATATCGAGCGATAGCACAGTCAGACAGGCGGTTGAGAAAATGCGCTACCACAGATATGCGGCTCTCCCCGTGCTTGACTCAGAGGGGAGATACGTTGGAACGGTGAGAAACGACGAGATTCTCGATTTGTTATTCGACGGCAAGCTTGCCAAAAGGGGCGCTGAGAAAATTTCGGTGCTTGAAGTGCTTGACGAGGACAGCTCAAGACCGCTTCTTCATAGCGCGAGCTTCGAGGAGCTGTTCGAGAGAGTCAGGGAGCACAACTTCGTACCCGTGGTGGATGACAGAGGATGCTTTATCGGCATTATCCTTCGCCGCGAGGTGATGAATTTCCTGTGGAGTAAATATAAGAAGAACAATAATAATACGACCACTGTGGGTTGATAACCTGCAAGAAAGGTGTACACGATGGACGATGAGAAGATTGTTACAGGCGAGCCTGAAACCATAGCAGAAGAAATTGTACCCGAAGCCCAGGCGCCAGAAAGCGATGTCCCGGCAGAAGCTGCAACTGATGGAAAGCACGATACCCCTGCCGAAGAAAATATCTCAGATAAGCTGAGAAGGGCGGGCGAGATAATATCGAGAGCCAGCGTCGAGGCTGAGCATCAGAGAAGGAAAAGGGAAAAAGAGGCTCCCGGTGCTGAATTTGATGAAGAAAAACAAAGAGAGGCTGAGAAGGCTCGCATTGAAAAAGAGCTCTCCATGATAGAGAGCGCCGCTGAGCAGCGCCGCGCGGCTATGGAATATGCCGAGGGCTACAGAGCAAGGCTCAGAGAGGAAAGAGAAAACAACCCGGCGGCAAGAAAGCGTGAGGAGCAAAGACAGAGACAAATCAGCGAGCAGAACGACGCGCGCGCCAAAGAAATCGCCGATAGCATAGAGCGCGAGCGCGAGGAGGCGGAGGAGCGCAGCCGCAGAAGAGACAGCGTTTTGTCCAGAGCGGTCGGCGCTGTTGAGTCCGCTAATGAAAGCGTCATTGCCAGAGAGGCGAGGATACAGGAAAGCTGTGCCGCCGACGTTGCCGAGCCCGCAACCGAGCCTGACATTGTTCCCGATGTGCAGCCCGAGCCCGTGGCAGAGGATATAGACTATACTATAAATATCGAGAGCAACGCTTCTGAGCGCGACCTTCTGGTTATGGACGGCGTTACCGTCGCAAGCATTCCCACAGGTGCCCACGCTATTCCGACGGTGCCCGTACCAGAGCAGGCTCCCAAGGAGCAGATACCCGAGCCCGAGGTGTTCTACGATTATAGCGAGGACGAGCCCCTCAGCACCGTCAAGCCAAAAGTGACAGGAGGCGTCAGCTGGGAAAACCAGCCGATAAGACAAAGGAAAAACGCCGACAAGCAGACAGAGACGTCCGTCACAGAGTCGGATTATTTCACCGATGACGCTTCTGCCGAGTACGGCGAGGTTGGAAAAACCGCTGAACGCACGGATAGAGCCTACGGGGAATATTCCTCTATGGTGGGCGGAGTTGACGCGCCCGTCGGTGACTTTGATTTCGATGCCGCTACGAGAAAAACGCCCCAAAGAGACAGGCTTGACGAGGAAAGGGAGCTTCTGCTCCACGCAGAGAGCGCGCCAAGGGTCGAGTTTGAAGTCAGAGAAAAGGACGGAGAGCTTGACATAACTCCGAAATATCCCGATCCTACGGGAGAACAGCTTTCCGCAAGGGAGATAAAGAGAAGAGAAAGAGAGGCTAAGGAAAACGAGGAAAAGGCTCTTCTCGAATTTGAAAGGCTTTCAAGAGTAACTGCGGAAAAGAAGGAAAAGAACTCCGGAAAAAAGGTCGAGAGCAGAGATGAGCGTGCTCTGCGAGAGTATGAGAGCCGTATGGATGAGCGCGCCGAGGAGCAGAGGCGCAAGAGTGAGCTCGAGGCGGCGGCGCAGGCGAAAAAGCAGGCTAAGGCGGATGCTCAGCAGCAGGCACAGATAGAGGCTCAGCTCGAGGCAGAAAGGGAGGCTAAGAAGGCTGAGGAAACAGAAAAGCCCACTCCCGTGTCGAGCAAAACGCAGTCAAAGCCTGCTCAAAAGCCGAAGAGCACCTACGATAAATCCGCTCTTGTAGCAACGAAGAAGCGGCAGATAAAGAACGATATTCTTTTCATAGAGCACAGGGTATATGACGAAATCCGTTCTATGCAGCTTGATGCTAAGAAAAATGAGTTCAGCTTCGTTTCTCGTGTTGATTCGCAGAGCGCTAAGAAGGAAAAGCAGAAGATTGACAGAAGCCTGCTTGACGCCAAGGAGCGCTTGAAGCTCGCGAAGAAATACGAGACCAAGGATAACGACAGATACTACGAGCTCGTTGTTGCCGATATATCCAAGGTGAAAATATCACGCCGCTCCGACAGAGACGAGGTCAGAAAATATCGCGAGCAGCTCGTGGAGCTTCTTCGCCGCCGTGACAAGCTCAATATTGAGCTTATAGGTCTGTACGGTATTTCCACCGACGGAAAGAATAAGAGCAAGAACGCGCAGGGCAGGTTCAACGCCGAGCTCAACGGACGCCGCGCCGCATACAAAAAGCAGATTCCGAAAATGAAGCGCCTCGATAAATATCGCGTAGGCTTCGATGACAAGAAGAAGCTTTGTACCCTGATGGACGAGCGCACCGAGATGATGGCAAGGCTCGCCTGCATTAACTACATTTTCAAGAAGGAAAAGCCGAAAAAGGACGCCAAGCGCGAGCTCTCCCGCGAGAGAAAGAAAATCAAGCGCGGACTCGCTGTCAACGAGCGGGACTACAATAGACTTGAGGACAGAATACTGAGGCGCGCGTCCAGAAATAACAGCTCGAAGAAAGCTATGATAATTGGCTGGGTAGTGATTCTGTTGCTAGTTGCGGCAGGTGTCGGCGTATACTTGTGCTGGGATTTGATATGGCCACACATACAAGGCTTTATTCAGTCCATCAAGGACTCCATGAGCAAGTAACGGTGGCAGGGAGGTATTATGGCATTATTTGATAAAAGCAAGTCCCTCGATAACAAGGAGCTTTCCGAGTTGACCGAGGAGCAGAGAAGACAGAAAATAGAGGCAGTCGAGCTCGAGAGAGAGGACGTGGTATTTCAGCTTGAGGAGCTGATGCAGAAGCTCTCCAAGGCCACTAAGCGCCGCCATCTCAGGAAGAGAAAATATAAGCTCGGACAGTCGCCAAACGACTTCAGCTCTAACAGTTAAGATGAAAAATCAAAATATTTTAATAAATTTTCTATAAATACTTGATTTTTCAGAAATATCTGTTATAATAGGTACTGTGAATAATGAGAAAAGGAGAGTGACCCGACGGGCCACTCTCTGTTTTATGTAAAGCTTTATGCGGAAAGGGAGAGGCTATGAAGAAAAATGTAAGGGATACGGTCAGAGAGGCTATTGAGCCTACGGTAACCGAGCTTGGCTACAGGATATGGGACGTCACCTACTCCAAGATAGGAGCTGACTACCATCTTGAAATCACCATTGACAAGGACGGCGGCATCAATATTGACGACTGCGAGCGCGTTCACCGCGCCATAGACCCCATTCTTGATGAGTGCGACCCCATTGAGGGCTTCTATTATCTTGAGGTTTCTTCCCCCGGAATAGAGAGGGAGCTCAGAACCGAGGAGCACATTCTTTCCTCGCTTGGTGTTGCGGTTGAGGCGAGGCTCTTCGTCGCGAGGGACGGAAGCAAGAGCGTTGTCGGCGAGCTTGTCGGCTACAGCGACGGCGTCGTCACTATAAAGGACGCCGACAGAGAGATCTCGATACCGAAGAACGAGATATCCAAGCTGTCCACTGTATATACAGAGGACTGAAAACACTTAATTTGTTAATAAAAAATAATATAGAAAGGAATAACCGAGTGAGCGTGTGCGTCGCGAGGTTATGGTAAGATGGAAAAATGAACGCGGAGCTTTTCACAGCCCTTGACCTTCTGGAGAAGGAAAGCGGCATATCAAAGGAGTATATGCTTGGCAAGATTGAGGAGGCGCTCGCCAATGCATGCAAGAAGGAAGTAGGCCCCACAGCTCTTATCAGGGTGCATCTTGACCCGGTTAAGTGCGATATGAAGGTTTATCAGCAGCGCAGGGTTGTTCCCGACGGAGAGGTTGTAGATCCCATCTGCGAGATTTCTCTGTCCGACGCGAAGGCGCTCAGCCGTCGAAACAAGCTCGGCGGTATGGTTGAAACCGAGCTAAAAACCAAGAATTTCCGCCGTTTCTCAGCTCAGACGGGTAGCCAGATGATAATTCAGGCAATCCGTACCGCAGAGCGCGAGAAGCAGACCAAGGAATATGAGGATAAGCGCGAGGAGATTATTACCGCTGTCGTTGACAAGGTCGATATGATAAGCGGCAACCTCATTCTCGATACCGGCACAGGCTACGCCACTCTTCTCAAGTCGGAGCAGATTCCCGGCGAGGTCCACGACGTGGGCGACAGAATCAAGGTGTTCATCTCCGAGGTCAAGACGGGAGAGACCCGCGGCCCCATCGTCACTCTTTCGAGAACGCACCCCAACTTCGTCAAGAGACTTTTCGAGCTTGAGATTCCCGAGATACAGGACGGCACCATTCTTGTCAAGGGCGTTGCACGCGAGGCAGGAAGCAGAACCAAGATAGCGGTATGGTCCACCGACGAGAACGTTGATCCCGTAGGCTCCTGTATCGGTAGGAACGGTATGAGAATCAACGCTATTCTCGACGAGCTCTCAGGCGAGAGAATAGATATTATCAGATACAGCGAAAGCATTGAGGAGTACGTAGCGGAGGCTCTCTCTCCTGCAAGGGTTATCTCGGTCGTTATGGACGGCGAGCGCTCCTGCAGAGTTACCGTTGCTCCCGATCAGCTCTCCCTTGCCATCGGTAAGGAGGGACAGAACGCCAAGCTTGTCGCAAGGCTCACCGGCTGTAAGATAGATATAAAGGCATAATGGCAGAGAAACAACAGAACAATGCCGTACGCAAGCTCCCCGTTCGTCGATGCTCGGGCTGCGGAGAGCATTTTCCGAAGAATCAGCTTATCCGCGTGTTGAGGACTCCGGAAGGAGAAATAGTCCTTGACCTGACGGGAAAGCGGTCGGGACGCGGCGCATATCTTTGCAAGAATGCGCGCTGCTTCAAAAAGGCGAGAAAGTCAAAGAGAATTGACGCCTCCCTTGAGGTTACAGTTCCCGAGGAAGTGTACGACAGAATGGAAGAAGAAATATCCCGTGCTGAGCAATAATGATACACGGGTGCGCGGTATGCTTGGCCTTGCTATGAGAGCAGGCAGGGTGATTATAGGCACCGAGCAGGCTTGCATCGCCTTAAAAAAGAAGGGGAAGGTTAAGCTTGTTCTTCTGGCGTCTGACGCATCTGCGAATACGAAAAAGAAAATGACTGTGAAATGCGAGTTTTACAGTGTCAGTCTTATAGAATTGACTATTGGCTCCGCTGAGCTGGGCAGCCTGCTTGGAAAAAGCTACGGCCCGATGACGCTTGCATTGACCGACGAGGGCTTTGCCCGCGAGATAGCGAAGGCGTGCGCTGAAATTTAACGAAAGGAAGTTTCTTTGTCAGAAAGAAACGGTGAAGTATATGGCAAAAACTTTAAAGATAGCAGATCTTTCCAAGGACTTCGGATTGAAGACGAAGGACGTTGTTGAGATCTTCCGCGCGATGGGAATTGAGAAAAACTCGGGCGGCAGCGTATCCGACACCGAGTTTGAGTGCTTCGTTGAGAGAGTAACCTCTGCTCATCAGATTAAAAATATCGACGCGTATCTGGATGGCGAGGTTTCAATCACCGCGCCCAAGCCTGAGAAAAAGCCCACTCCCGCTAAGGCAGAGGCTCCGAAGGCTGATGAGCCCAAGCCCGAGCCCAAAAAGGAGAGCGCTCCCCAGACGGAAAAGAGAGATAACCGCGCTCCCCAGGGTCAGCAGAGAGATAACCGTGCACCTCAGGGACAGCAGAGAGATAATCGCGCTCCCCAGGGTCAGCAGAGGGATAACCGTGCACCTCAGGGCCAGCAGAGGGACAACCGCGCGCCTCAGGGCCAGCAGAGAGATAACCGTGACAGACAAGGCGGAAGGGATAACAGAGGCTATCAGGGTCAGAACAAATATTCTGCCGCTCCGACCTCAGATCCATTTGCTAAGCGCCGCGAGAATATGAATAGAAACGCCGAGGGCGGTTACAGAAAGCCTGACGGTCAGACAAGACCTCAGCCCCAGAAGCCCACAGCGCCTCAGACTCAAAGACCCGCTCCTGAGGCTCAGAGCGCGGCGAATACTGCAAGACCTGCTCAGCAGGCTGCTCTTGAAAAGAAGCAGAAGCAGCAGAATGCGGCTCGTCAGCAGACCGCAGCCACTCCCGCGCCCAGAAAGGAAGAAAAGAAGCAGGCGCAGAAGCAGCAGCTTCGTACCATTACCCCCAGCGTTGACAGAAGCAACGTCAAGGGAGGAGTCAATATTGGAGCGGATGCTCCCGCGGCGCACACTCCCGGAAAGCGCGTTGTAGACCTTCGCACCTCCGACGTTGACCTTTCCAAGTATGACGATCGCTACAACGATAAGTATTCGGGCATAGCGAGAGGCACGGACAACAGCTCCTCCAAGACCAAGCTGAAGAAGCAGGACAACAGAGGACAGAATCAGAAGGGCGCTAAGGATAAGGAAAGAGCCGCTCAGGAGAAGATGAAGAGGCTCGAGGCAGAGCGCGCCAGAGCGAAGCAGCTCGAGGTCACCGTACCCGACGAGATTACCGTATCCGAGTTCGCTACGAGAATCAAGAAGAGCTCGGGCGAGGTTATCAAGAAGCTTATGATGATGGGCGAGATGAAGGGTATGAACGACGTCATCGATTATGCAACCGCAGAGCTCATAGCCGACGAGTTCGGAGTCAAGGTTACAAAAGAGGTAGTAGTTACCATCGAGGAGAAGCTCTTTACCGAGGCGGAGGATAAGGAGGAGGATCTCGTTGAGAGAGCTCCCGTCGTCTGCGTTATGGGACACGTTGACCACGGTAAGACCTCCATACTCGACGCTATCCGTCACACCAACGTCACAAGAGGCGAGGCGGGCGGAATTACTCAGGCGATAGGCGCATATACGGTTAAGATCAACGGCAAGGATATAACCTTCCTTGATACCCCCGGTCACGAGGCGTTCACCGCGATGCGTATGCGCGGCGCGCAGTCTACCGATATAGCTATTCTCGTTGTGGCTGCGGATGACGGCGTTATGCCCCAGACGGTTGAGGCTATAAATCACGCTAAGGCGGCAGGAATTGATATTATCGTTGCTATCAACAAGATGGATAAGCCTACGGCAAATCCCGACAACGTTCTCAATCAGCTCACCCAGTACGAGCTTGTTCCCGAGGCGTGGGGCGGAGACGTTATTACCGTTCCCGTGTCTGCGCACACCAAGATGGGTATCGAGGATCTTCTCGAGAGCGTTCTGCTCGTAGCGGAGGTCAAGGAGCTCAGGGCTAACCCCACCAAGAGAGCCAAGGGTATCGTTATCGAGTCCAAGCTCGACAAGGGTCGCGGCCCCGTTGCTACCATTCTCGTGCAGAACGGTACTCTTCATCAGGGCGACTACGTCATCGTAGGAACCTCGACGGGTAGAGTCAGAGCGATGGTTGACGACAAGGGCAAGACCGTTAAGTCTGCAGGACCCTCTATTCCCGTAGAAATCATAGGTCTTGACGACGTTCCTCAGGCGGGCGACGAGCTTAACGCTGTTGAGGACGAGAAGATGGCGAGAAGCCTCGCGGATCAGCGCCGCGAGAAGCAGCGTCAGGAGATACTCGCGGCTAACTCCCGCGTCAACCTTGACGAGCTGTTCTCCCGTATATCCGAGGGCGTTCAGACTCTCAACATTATTGTCAAGGCAGACGTTGCGGGTTCCGCAGAGGCTGTGAAGGCATCGCTTCTCAAGCTCTCCAACGACGAGGTTAAGGTCAACGTCATTCATTCCGCGGTTGGCGGAATCACCGAGAGCGACGTTATGCTTGCATCGGCATCCGATGCTATTATAGTAGGCTTCAACGTGCGCCCCGATAAGAACGCGCTTGACTCCGCAGAGCGAAACGGCGTAGATATCCGTACTCACCGCATAATCTATGAGATTATCGACGAGGTTGCTGCAGCTATGAAGGGTATGCTCGCTCCCGAGTACAAGGAGGTTATCCTCGGACACGCCGAGGTGCGCCAGACCATCAAGGTACCGGGTGTTGGTATTATCGCAGGCTGTTACGTTCAGGACGGAAAGATTACAAGAAACGCTTCTATCCGTATCATCCGCGACGGTATCGTTATCTTCGAGGATAAGATTGCTTCTCTTAAGAGATTCAAGGATGACGTCAAGGAGGTCAACTCGGGCTACGAGTGCGGCGTTGGCATAGAGAAGTTCAACGATATCCGCGAGGGCGATAGCCTTGAGGCGTTCATTATGGAAGAGGTTGCCAGATAACTAGTGCTGTCGCATTTAGGGATAACCGAACGAAAAAAGAGCGGAGATGTTTTTAGGCATCTTCGCTCTGAATTTTTTATAGCTTTGTTGATTATTAAGGTTGAAATTCTACGAATTTCTTCCTTTTTATTTTGTTTTATCGTTCTATCGCCGTTTCCTCGCTCGACCTACATCAAGTTGCGTAGCAACTTTAACGCCTATCGCGTGCTCCTCTGCGAGTAAAACTCCTGTGGAGTTTCACACTTCGTGTTAGGTTGCGACTCCGTCGCAACACTCGCGGAGCAATCTTTGACGGCTCGCTCGTTCTTGATTATCAGCCGACGATTTCTCCCCTAAATCCGTTCGCACTGTTGGTTTTGATGTGGGTTTAAGTTATTTTTTGCCTTCAATATTTCTTATATAGTGGAAAATATACTGCTGAGCGACGCCTGCGAATCTTCCGAGGGAGAGCGGGTCAAGCTCGCCGCCGAAATACACGTCGATAGCCCTCTTCATCCAGACGTCAACAGGAAACGCCTCGAGATTTCCAAAACCGAAAAGTGCCACGCAGGAGGCGACCTTGTCACCGACGCCCGAGATTTTCTTTAAGCACTCGACGGTGTGGGTATAGCTTCTCGCGGCGGCTATCATATCGAGATTTACTTCGCCCGAGAGCACCGACTCGGCGGCTGAAAGAATGTATTTGTATCTGAATCCCGGCTTCGAGGGCAGAAGTCCCTCGGGTCTGTCCACGATTTGCTTCGCTGTGGGGAAGGTGTAGCATCTTCCGCAGCTTCTGCATTTTTCTTCGCACGGGGTGCCGTCAATCAGGGATAGCGGGCAATTCTCCGCCGCTTTGGTATGTAAATAAAGGTTTACTCCATACTCGGCACATATCTCTCGCACTATCTTTCTGATTCTCGGGATGTTATTGTTCTGCGAGATTATGAAGGAGATAAGAGTCTCCCAGGGGTCCTGCTTCAGTATGGCTATACCCGAGGCGTGCTCTGCCGCCTCTCTTAACCACTCCGAGTCGGTATTCCTGAGAATATCCTGCTTTATCATATCAAGGTCGGTATCAAGCGAAAAATATCCCCTTGCCACGCCCTCAAACTCTTCGTCGGTTATGTCAAGGAAAATGAGCTCTCCAGCCCTTCTCTGTCCGACGTGTATGAGTGTGTCACCTACGACGGTGCGATATTCATCGGGAAATATTCCTCCCTCTACTCTCTCATAGCGAAAGCACTGACCGCACTCCATCGTGTCCCCAAGAGAGTATGGGCCGAGCCCGTCTACAACGAGGGCGAGCCTGTTATCTATCTGTTGCCATTTTTTCTCAAACATTTCAATTTACCCCTTGAAAATTCAACCTGCGTGTTGTATAATAATTATGTATAAATTTTTTATTTTATTTTAGCACATTTTATTTATAATTGCAAGTACCCTGTTTTGGTTTATTTTTTTGACAAGGAGGCTCCTTTGGAACAGATATATATGATTCCTGTCAGCGAGGCTTTCGAAGCCTGCGCAGGGAAGGTTGAGTGTGGCTGTCCGATATGCTCGCTGTATAAGAAGCTGCAGGCGGACGAGCTTGATATCATACTCGGCGCATCTATGATGGAGCCGGATATCCGCATCAAGACGAATGAGATGGGCTTTTGTCCGACTCATTACAATATGATGCTTGGCAGGCGGCGCATGCTGGGTATGGGTCTTATGATGGAAAGCCATCTGTCAGAGGTGAGAAAAATGCTGGACGGGCCCGTAGTCCTCGGTGATAAGAGAGCGGCGGCGCTTCGCGCGCTGGGCAAGCTCGAGGGAGATTGCTACGTCTGCGGCAGGATAAACAGAAATTTGTCTGCTATGATATCCACCACGGTGTATCTTTGGCAGTGCGATTATAACGGATTCAGAAAGCGCTTTTCCGAGCAGACCTGGTTTTGTATGCCTCACTACTGCGCGATGCTCGAATACGCGTCAAAAAAGCTACCGAAAAAGACCTACCGAGAGTTCTACGACAGCGCCTACGCCGTGCAGGATAAGTACCTTAAGACGCTTTCGGAGGACGTGAGCTGGTTCTGCAAGAAGTTTGACTATCGCTACGATGAGGAGCCCTGGTACAATTCCAAGGACTCTGTCAAAAGGGCAATCCGCTTTCTTGGCGGATGCTTCGGCGAGGACGAGAGCGTCAAGTAAGGCAAGTATATTTTGAAGGAGACGGGATATGATTATTGAGAAGATTGACATAAGGAGCTTCGGTCTTATTACCGATATGACCCTCGAGTTTTCAGATAGCGTCAACGTTATCGAGGGCGAAAACGAGGCGGGAAAAACCACCATTGCCGCATTTATCAAGTATATGCTCTTCGGCTTTGACGGGGCGGAGCTTGAGGGAGTGCTCAGCGAGAGAAAAAAGAGAATTAATTGGAAGACAGGCGTAGCGCAGGGCTCTATGGTCGTACGCGTCAAGGGAAAGAGATATCTTGTTTCCCGCTCCACCGTGCCCACCGAGTCCTCGGGCTCAAGACCCACCTACAAGGAGGACTCCTCCATCATAGATATGGAAACGGGAGCTACTGCCTTTGGTAAGCAGCCCGCAGGAGAGGTGTTCTTCGGAGTATCCCGCGAGTTGTTTGAAAACACGGCGTTCGTCGGACAGGTGGGTGACTCTGCCATCAGCGAGGAAAGTGTCCGTGAGTCGATAGAGAATATCCTTTTCTCCGCCAGCGAGAGAATGAACAATCAGAGAGCTATCTCCCGCATCGGCGACAAGATGGAGGGGCTCATTCACAGGGGCGGCCACGGCGGCGCAATATATGACCTCGTTATGAAGCAGAATGACCTGAAGGACAGGCTCAAAAGGTCCAACGAGGACAACAAGCAGATTCTCGCCAAGGAAGCAGAGCTTCACCGCATCAAGAGCGAGAAAAAGGAAGCAGAGAACCTTCTGGAGAAGCTCTATGACCTTGACAGCTGCTACAAGAACGTTATGCTTATACATACCTTCGAGCGTCTTCACGAGTTGGAGGAGGAGTGCGCCGAGAAGGTCGAGGCGTACAACAGCTTCATAGCTGAGAATACGCACAACGGATACTGCCCCACAGACAGCTACCCGCACGAGCTCGCGAGCGCCCGTCGCAGGGTTAACGACACCTACCACGCGCTCAGAGACAGGGAGGACGAGTATTCCAAAGAGAGAAATGCTATCGGCATCACTCACGAGATAGAGGGTGCTATTGAGATATCCGACAACCACGGCGGTGAGGAAGAGGTGCTTAAGAGCGCCGCAGGACATCGCAGAGGCTTTATCAGGAACATCTCGCTTGCATCGCTGCTCGCTCTTGTCACCGTCGCGGGCATCGTCGCTATGGTAGCGGCTACGGGAGTGCTTGCGGGCGTTGCCTTCAAGATACTCTTCGGCGTTATTTCCGCAGCGGCGGCGGTGGGAGGCGTGCTTCTTCTGTTTGGCGGTCTTGCCGAGAACAAGGCGCTTTCTGCTCTTGCAAGAGAGTTCGGCGTCGAGAGCTATGCCGACCTCAAGGGAAAGGTCTCGGTTATAGCGGAGGCAAGAGAAAAGAGAGATGCTATGGCGCTCTCCACCGAGCGCGCGCGTCAGGCTGTTCTTGAGGCTCGCGAGGATTATGACGAGGCTAAGGCAGAGCTCACCCGACTTATCGTCAGATGGGGCGAGGAGCCTCCGAGCTCGGACCTCAACGAGTTCCTTGACAGGCTTGAGGGAAGGGCTATCGCCTTCATAGAGAGAAAGCACATTCTGCTCGAGGAAAAGAACACTATTGAGCTCACCGTCAGAGAAATAAGAAACACCCTCTCGGATAAGAATGAGATAGATATAAGAGCGCAGGTCTCTCCCATTAAGAGAAAGGCGCTCGCCGCTATAAATCACGATGAGATAATCACGGGCATCGCCACCTCCAAGGCGAAGATTGTAGAGCAGGACAAGCTTGCCTTTGCAGTGGAAAACGAGCTCTCCGCGCTGAAGGCGAGAGCAGGCGACCCCGGTGAGCTGTACGTCAAGATAGCAGGACTCGAGGCGCGCATCAACGAGCTTAAGACCAGGCACAAGGCGTATTTTATCGCCTCCAAATCCATAGAGACCGCTTCGGACAATCTTCGCGCGGAGATTTCACCAAGGCTTGGCGAATACGCGACCGAGCTTATGGGAATTATGACCGACAGAAGGTACACGAGCTTTGATATATCAAACGGTCTGAAGGTCAGCTACACCACCGAGGACGGTGAGAAGAGAAGCGTCGACTTCCTCTCGGGAGGAACGAGAGACCTCGCCTACATCGCGGTAAGACTCGCGCTCATAGATATGCTCTATACCGAGAAGCCTCCTATCTGCTTTGACGAGAGCTTCGCGCATCAGGACAACAACCGCGCTCGCGCTATGATGAAGGCTCTTGGGCATCTCTCGGACGAGGGACATCAGAGCTTTATCTTCACCTGCAGAGCGAGAGAGGCGGCTCTGGCGAAGGAGCTTGTCAAGGGCTCTGAGGTGTTCACACTCTCCTCGGGCACGTCGGATATCGCTTGATTTTTCGCCCGCATCAACATAGAAGGGAAACAGTATGAGTAAGAAGATATTGGTTATCGGCAGCGCCAATATGGACCTGTCGATGAATATGTATAAGCTGCCCGAGGCAGGACAGACTCTCATTGACGACGGCGGAGTTGCCTATCTTCCGGGCGGCAAGGGAGCTAATGCTGCAATAGCCTTTTCGCGTCTTGGCGCGGAATGCGTATTTTCTGCCAAGCTCGGCGCTGATCTGCACGGTCAGAGGCTGTATCAGTATTATAAGGAGCAGGGACTTAACACCGCGTACGTTAAGGTGGATAAGGAAAACCCCACGGGAATAGCGGTAGTGCTCAAGGAGAGCGACGGAAACAACCGTATCATAGTATATCCCGGAGCGAATGCGCACCTGTCAGCAGATAACATAGCTGAGGCGTTGGATTGCAACCCCGATGCGGTTTATCTGGGCTTTGAGGTACCCTTTGCCGTGGCGGTTAACGCCGCCAGGATGGCATCTGCGCGGGGTATCCCCGTGTTTATCGACGCCGCCCCGGCTGACAAGGAGCACGCGCTCGAAAATCTTCCGTACGTCGAGATATTCTCGCCGAATGAAACCGAGACTAAGGAATATACGGGAATTTTACCGCAGGGCGCGGATTCCTCGCTTCGCGCGGCTCTTTCGCTGTACAAGCGCGTCAAGTGCAGATATCTCGTTATCAAGCAGGGAGAGCGCGGCGCCTTCGTCTACGACGGAAGGCATTACAGATTCGTGCCCGCTATGCGAGCAGGAAATACGCTTGACACTACCGCGGCAGGCGATGCCTTCACCGCGGCAATGACGCTTCGCTACCTGGAGTGCGGAGATATTATTACTGCTGTGAAATACGGAGTTGCCGCAGGCGCTATCGCGGTCACCCGCAGGGGCGCGTCCTCGTCTATTCCTACTGCAGCCGAGGTAGAGGCTCTTCTCGCGGGAGGAAACGTTTAATTATCAGGGACAGTATCTCACACGAGGCACAGAAAATGCAGAATTACAACTATCAGGAAATTACCTATCCGTCATCGGACGGCAGAAGCACCGTCCACGGATATATTTATACACCGAAAAACGCGACTGCCAAGGGTATAGTTCAGCTCTCGCACGGAATGATAGACCACGTCGGAAGATATAAGGCGCTTGCCGATTATCTATGCTCGGTGGGTTATATCTTCGCGGGTAACGATCATCTCGGACACGGAAGAACAGCCCCCACAGCAGAGGACCTCGGCTTTTTCGCCGACAGGGACGGCTACAAGCTGGTTATAGAGGATCTGTACGGAATGAATCGCCGTCTGCGCGATATGTTTCCCGCCTTGCCGCTTGTTCTGCTCGGACACAGTATGGGCTCGTTTCTCGCGCGCCTGTATATAGAGGAGCATCCTCACAGCGCGCAGGGTGTCATTATCCACGGCACCTCTGGTCCCAATCCGCTTCTGCCCATGGGCAGAGCCGTGGCGGCTCTCGTGCGCCTTCTCAGAGGACCGAGGCATAGGTCGCGCCTTATCAAATCGCTTGCATTTGGCTCTTATAACAAGCGTTTTCCGAAGGAGGAGGGCGACGACGCCTGGCTCACGCGCGATATAGACAGAGTCAGCGACAGAGCGACCGATCCTTATACATCGTATATTTTCACCGCCGCAGCGTATCAGGACCTTTTCAAAATGATAACCTATTCCAACAGCAAGAGGTGGTTTTCGGCATATCCCTATGCGGCGCATACCCTTGTTATCAGCGGAGATATGGACCCCGTAGGAAATTACGGCAAGGGCCCTGCCTACGTCTTCCGTCACCTTGCGCTCGCAGGGCGCGATAACATCAGCCTGAAGCTGTTCGAGGGCGCTCGCCACGAGCTGTTTAACGAAACCAACAGCGACGAGGTGTTCGAATATCTTAAAGATTGGCTCGACGGTGTATTGAAATGAGGGCGCTTGCAATAACAGGCCCCACCGCCTCGGGTAAGACTGCGCTCTCGCTTGCGGTAGCTCGTGCGCTCAACTGCGAAATCATTTCCTGCGATTCTATGCAGATATACAAGGGAATGGATATCGGTACAGCCAAGGCGACCGCAGAGGAGCAGAGCGCAGTCAAGCACCATCTTATCGACCTGATATATCCCGGCGAGAGCTACAGCGCCGAGAATTACAGAGATGACGCTATAAGAGCGGCGAGGGATATCACCTCACGCGGAAAAACACCGCTTTTCGTGGGCGGAACGGGACTGTATATAGACACCGTTATTCGAGGTGGCGCGCCAATATCTCCTCCATCTGACAGAGCAGTCAGGGACAGATTGATGAGAGAGGGAGAAACCGAGGAAGGAAGGGACAGACTCTATGACAGGCTCTGTCTTGTAGATCCCGAAGCGGCTGAGAAAACACATAGAAACAACCTCAGGCGAGTCGTACGTGCGCTCGAGATATACGAGCTGACGGGTATGACGAAAACTCATTTTGATATCCTGTCCCGCGAGGTATCGCCCGATATAAGGGTGGGAATGATAACTCTTGATTTCCATAACCGCGACCTGCTGTACAGCAGGGTTGACGCTCGGGTTGACGCTATGATAAGCGAGGGACTTGTCGACGAGGTGAGAGAGCTGTATGAAAAAGGAGCTCTTTCCCAAGACACCACCGCGGCTCAGGCTATAGGCTATAAGGAGCTTTTAGCATATATCCTCGGCGAGTGTACTCTTGATGAGGCGGCTGATGAAATAAAGCTTGCCTCGCGCAGATATGCCAAGCGACAGCTTACCTGGTTCAGACACGAGAATGACGCCGTCCGCATTTTCGTCGACACAGAGGACGGAAAAATCAAATCCATAGAGCAGCTATCGGTTGAGACTGTAGAGGTAATGAAAAATTTAATCATTAGCTTAGGAGAAAAATGAAACCAATAGTAATTAAATCGATGATTTTGGGCGGAGCGATGAGGGATTATTCATACCTGTATCCCGATGCCGATAGGGCGGGACATAGAATTCTTCGCCTGATAGATAAATTCACCTCTCTTTTTGGCAATGGTAGGGATATATACGTCTTTTCCGTACCCGGAAGGAGCGAGATTTTGGGTAACCATACCGACCACAACCGCGGTTGTGTGCTGGCGGGGGCGATAGACCGCGACGTTCTTGCCGTGGCGGCGAGAAACGATGAGGGACAGGTCAGATTTCACTCGGAGGGTTATGCGCCCGACAGGGTGGTTATTTCTGAGACGCGCAGCCCCGACCGCTTTGAAAAATATACCTCGTCCGCGCTTATAGCAGGAGTCGTGCGGGGATTTGAGTCGCTTGGATATGCCGTCGGCGGATACGACTGCTGCGCGGAATCCGAGGTGCTGAAGGGAAGCGGCATTTCCTCCTCAGCCGCCTATGAGGTTATGGTAGGAAATATCTTGAATCATCTATATAACGACGGCGCGATAGATAACAAGGAGCTGGCGAAAATCGCGCAGTACGCCGAGAATAAGTATTTTGGCAAGCCCTCGGGGCTTATGGATCAGATGGCGTGCGCGGTTGGCGGCTTCGTCTATATAGATTTTGAAAATTACGACTTGCCCGTGGTCGAGCCCATCGGATTTTCCCTGAAGGATAAGGGGTATTCGCTGTGTATAGTTAACACGGGTGGCAGTCATGCAGACCTGAACGATGACTATGCGTCTATTCCCGTGGAAATGCGGGAGGTGGCGGTGTCGCTTGGCAGAGAGGTGCTCTCAACCGTTACGGAAGAGGAGCTTTCAGAAAAAATACCAACCCTTCGCAGGGCGGTAGGTGACAGGGCAATCCTCAGGGCTATACACTTTATTAGAGAGAACGAGAGAGTCAGGGAGGCGAAGGCAGTCCTTGAAAGTAAGGATGCGCCTGTCGAGAGCTTATTTGATATAATTAACCGCTCGGGACGCTCCTCGTTCGAGTATCTTCAGAACGTGTATACCGTCTCAAGCGTCAAGGAGCAGGGGCTTTCCTTAGCGCTTGCTCTGACCGAGGGCTTTCTTCAGAAAGAGGGGCTTGCTGGCAGAAGCGCTATGAGAGTGCACGGCGGAGGATTTGCAGGCACGATACAGGTATTTCTTCCGACATCTGCGCTTGATAAGTATATTGCATATATCGATACCGTTTTTGGAGAGGGCTCTGCAATGCCCCTCAATATTCGCCCCGTGGGCGCCTGCCGTCTTTTCTGACGGCGCTGAAATTGATTAAAATCTAAAGGAGATATATATGGCAGCGAAAAAAACAACCACCACACAAGCACCCGAAAAGGTAGCGGGAGCAGATAAGAAGGCGGCAGTAGAAAGCGTTATTTCGAGAATTGAGCGTGAGTGCGGAAAGGGCTCTATCATGCGCCTTGGCGAGAGCAGCGCGCTTAACGTGTCTGCTGTTTCGACAGGCTCGCTTTCTCTTGATTTCGCCCTTGGAGTAGGCGGAATTCCTCGCGGAAGAATTACCGAGATTTTTGGCCCGGAGTCATCGGGTAAGACTACTATTGCTCTGCACGTTATAGCAGAGGTTCAGAAGCAGGGCGGAGAGGCTGCGTTCATAGACGCAGAGCATGCGCTCGACCCCGTGTATGCCAAGAAGCTTGGCGTTGATATCAACAACCTTCTCGTTTCGCAGCCCGACTGCGGAGAGCAGGCGCTCGAAATTGCAGAAACGCTCGTTAACTCCGGCGCTATCGATATCATAGTTATCGACTCTGTTGCCGCTCTCGTACCCCGTCAGGAGATAGAGGGCGATATGGGAGCCTCTCACGTCGGAGCGCAGGCAAGACTTATGTCGCAGGCTATGAGAAAGCTTGCGGGCTCAATCTCGAAGTCGAGCTGTATCGTTATTTTCACCAACCAGCTTCGTGAGAAGGTTGGCGTTATGTACGGCAACCCCGAGGTTACCACAGGCGGTAAGGCTCTGAAGTACTACGCATCCGTTCGCATAGACGTGCGCAGAGTGGAGTCGCTCAAGAACGGTAGCGAGGTCTACGGCGCTCACACCAAGTGCAAGATTGTCAAGAACAAGGTTGCTCCTCCCTTCAAGACTGCCGAGTTCGATATCCTCTACGGCACGGGTATTTCCAAATCCTCCGAGATTATCGATATGGCTATTCAGCTTGGAATTATCGAGAAGAGCGGCGCGTGGTTCTACTACGAGGGCGACAGACTTGGACAGGGCAAGGAAAACGTCAGAAGGTTTATCGAGAGCGATAATGAATTTATGGATAAGCTCGAGGTCAAAATTCGCGAGCGCGTCAGCAAGATGGGTACTGACAACGCGGAGGCAGTCGAGGACGACTTTGAGATAGACGATTTCGACGAGAACGATTAATAGGATAGAACAGGCGCACCCGTGTTACATAATTCTGTGGCGCGCCTTGTTTTTTTAAGGAATTGGCTTATGTACACTGTTAAAACGATAAAGGCAGAGGGGAGCGTTTTTCTTATCACTCTTTCTGACGGCAGGCGGATATACGCCACACAGGGCGCGGCTGTGTCGATAGGGCTTGACGAGGGCTTCACTCTCGACGAGGAGATGCTCGCGGTGCTCTTGGCTGACGATGAAAAGCATAGGTGCTTGAAAAAGGCGCTCTCGCTTTTAGGCTACTCGGATAAGAGCAGACGGGATTTGTATATCAGGCTTTCAAGGCTTGGCTATTCTCGTGATGCTGTGGAGTATGCCCTTGACTGCTGTGAGGATATGGGATACCTGGATGAAAACAGGCAGATAGAGAGGGCGTGTCTGCGCGAGGCTAACGTCAATCTCAGAGGTCCGAGGATGATAATGGGAAAGCTTATCTCCAAGGGATATGAAAGAGCGAAGGTCGAGAGAGCTCTTCTTCGGCTTGTCGATGAAGGAGAGATAGATTTTTCCGAAAACCTCGAGCGACTGTGCGAGAAAAAGGGCGTTACCGACGAGGAGGAAAGAAAAGCTCTCGCTTACAAGAGCGGATATACAATTTATTAAATTTGTGAGGTGTTATGTTTTCTAAAATCAGAGAGTTTATAAGTATTCAGCTGTCAAGAAAGCCAAGAAGCGTCGTGCTTTGTGCTATTCTTTTGTTAAACGTTGTATTTATAGCGGCTTCCAGCGTAGCAATATCTCTTCTTTCGGTCAGCGGAACGGAGGATATGAATTTCTGGAGCGCCGCATATTATACGATTATGATGGTGCTTGACGCAGGAAACGTTGCCACAGTGGTCGGCGAGGTCGGAAGAGCAGGTCTTGCACTTATCATAGTCTGCCTTATGATAGTCATAATAGGTATGGTGCTCTTCACGGGCGCAGTTATCGGTTACCTGACTAACTACATATCAGTATTTATTGAAAATGCGAATCTTGGCAATCACAAGCTTCATATATCGAATCACTACGTTATCATTAACTGGAACTCGCGCGCCAGTGAGATAGTCAACGACCTTCTTTATTGCAATGCAAGAAAGAAAATAGTGATACTCGTTCCGGATAACAAGGAAGCGATTGAGCGCGAAATATACGAGCGTCTATCCGAAACCATAGCGCAGGAGAGAGCTGAAGGCGTGCGACTGAAGAACAAGCTCGTGATTATAGTGAGAGAGGGTGACAGCTTCTCCACGAAGCATCTGCAGGATATATCCATAGAGCGCGCCTCTACGATAATCATTCTTGGCAGTGACGTAGGCGCGTCGACCTGCAAGTACGAGCTTGTGAGCAAATTGGAAAGCAAGGAGCACGGAAATCCGCAGGTTGTCAAGACTCTGGTACAGGTTTCCGAGCTGACGGGCGCGGAGAGCTCCAATGAAAACCAGAATATAGTCGTAGAGGTCGAGGATGCCTGGACGCTGAATCTCGTTGAGAAGATTATTGAAAACAAAGAGGTGAGGGGAAAGTGCAGGATAGTTCCTGTCGCGGTCAACAAAATACTCGGAAGGCTTCTGGCGCAGTTTTCGCTAATGCCTGAGCTGAATCTCGTGTACCGTGACCTGTTTTCAAATAAAGGCGCTACCTTCTACGCTGTGCCCTGTGAAAAAACGGACGAGGATGAGTGGGTGAAGAATTTCTTCAGGTGTCACCTCAGCGCGATACCCTTAACCACTATGAACGAGGAGGAAGGAAGCTTCGCGTTTCTTTCCGCAGGGGAAATCGGCGATTGCTACCGCACGGATGAGGTAACGGTCAGCGGAATCGAGCCCTCTATCAACAGAGATTATTGGCTGGAGAGAAAGAACGTTATCATTCTCGGACACAACAGCAACATCCGTGATATTATGGATGGCTTTGACAGCTTCAGACAGGAGTGGAACAGGGGCGACGAGGAGATAATGAACATACTCGTTATCGACAATAAGGCGAACCTGGAAAAAATGGATTATTACAGAGCTTATCCGTACGTCTTGAAAACGGTCGAGGCAGAGGTGTATGAGAAGGATAAGATATGCAGAACCATCGATGCATTCGTTGACGAGAACGAAACGGACACCTCCGTGCTTATTCTGTCGGATGATATGGTCCCTGGAGCTGAGGTTGACTCGGGAGCGCTTGCCAACCTTATCTACGTGCGCGACGTTATTAATAATAAAAAGAAGGAAAATCCCGAGTTTGACGAGGGAAAGATAGATATAGTAGTAGAAATAATAAATCCCAAGCATTTTGACGTGATAAAGAGCTACAGCGTTAATAACGTTGTCATAAGTAACAGGTACATAAGCAAAATGGTAGCTCAGCTTGGTGAGAAGGATGCGCTCTACGATTTCTATCAGGATATACTCAGCTATGATTCGGAGGGGAAGCGAGAAAGCAAGGAGATATATATTAAAAAGGCTTACCGCTACTTTGACTCCATTCCCGAAAGGTGCACGGTAGCAGAGCTTATCCGCGGAGTGTACGATGCAACCTCGGATCATCAGCTCCCCGCTGAGCAGCGCACCAATACCGTTATTTTGGGTTACGTTACCAAAAAGGGTGAGATAACCTTGTTCTCGGGCGACCAGAGCAAAAATGTCATTGAGCTTGAAGAAACCGACAAGCTGATAATGTTCGCCAACCATTAATTTAAAAGACCATCCGCAGCCTTTGGGCAGGGATGGTCTTTTTTGGCTTTTGTTAATGATTAAATCTTGAAGGTTATATCTCCATAGGTTGGCACGGGCCAATACTCGCGCGCTGTGAGTGTTTCCATCTCGTCGACAAGTCCCCTCAGTGCGTCCATTCTCGGAATAACGGTGTTCTTGTAGTAGAAGGATGCGTCCTCGTCAGACTTTTTCATAGCAGCATTGACAAGCCTTGAAAGCTCGTTATGCGCGGCGTATGTCTTATCAAGCAGAGAGCTTAAGCGCTCGGCAAGGTCAGCCTCACATAAGCCCTGCGCGCCGGGGAGCGCTCGCCTTCTTGCATCAAGGCTCTCGCATAGCTTGCAGATATACTTGCTGACGGCGGGGATAAAATCGCGCATCGTCATCTCGAGCATCGTCCTTGCCTCTATGTTCTTCGTCTTTCTGTAATTTTCGAAGAAAATCTCACGACGCGAGTGGATTTCGGTCTCGCTCATAACGCCAAATCGCTCGAGGAGGCTGACGTTTTTCTCATCGGTGAATCTTTCGTAGGCGTCAGGAGATGCCTTGAGGTTGGAGAGACCTCTTTCCTTCGCCTCCCTTTCCCATTCGGGAGAGTAGGAGTTGCCAGAGAAGAGTATTCTCCTGTGCGCTCTGAAAGTGCTCGAGAGAAGCGCGTCGATAGCGCCGTCGAGGTCTTCTGCGCTCTCAAGCCTGTCCGAAAAATCCTTAAGGCTACCTGCGACCGCGGTGTTGATAACGGTGTTGGCCAGAGCGATATTCTGCGACGCGCCAACCATTCTGAACTCAAACTTGTTGCCTGTGAAGGCGAAGGGGGAGGTGCGGTTGCGGTCGGTGGTATCCTGTCTTATCGAGGGCATTGAGGAAACGCCAAGGGACATATATTTTTTCTTTCTGCTCTCGATAGACGAGCCCTCGATAATCGAGTCAACGATAGAGCCGAGGTCGTCGCCAAGATATACTGATATTATAGATGGGGGTGCTTCTCCGCCACCAAGACGGCAGTCGTTGCCCGCGGTGGCGCAGGATATGCGAAGCAGGTCCTGATACTCGTCTACAGCCTTGATAACCGCGGCGAGGAAGAGGAGAAACTTCTTGTTTTCTCCGGGAGTCTTTCCAGGCTTCAAGAGATTTTCGCCAAGATCGGTGGTGAGTGACCAGTTGTTATGCTTTCCCGAGCCGTTCACTCCCGCGAAGGGCTTCTCAGAAAGTATGCACGCCATACCGTATTTAGGTGCCAGCTTTTTCATACACTCCATAGTCAACAGGTTGTTGTCCGTGGCTATATTGGCGGTGCAGAATATAGGCGCGAGCTCGTGCTGTGAGGGCGCCGCCTCGTTGTGCTTGGTCTTCGCGCTGATACCAAGCCGCCACAGCTCTATATCAAGCTCGTGCATGAAGGCGGAAACCCTCGTGGGAAGACTGCCGAAGTAGTGGTCGTCCATTTCCTGACCCTTTACCGCAGGCGCGCCAAACAGCGTTCTTCCGCAGTAGAAAAGGTCGCGCCTCGCCTTGAAATCCTTTTCGTCGATAAGGAAATATTCCTGCTCTGCGCCAACGGTGGGAATAATTCTGGAGGTAGAGCTGTCGCCGAGTATACCGAGAAGGCGCACAGCCTCGCGGCTTATAGCCGCCATAGAGCGAAGAAGGGGCGTCTTGCTGTCGAGAGCCTCGCCCGTGTAGGAGCAGAACGCCGTGGGTATGTACAGCGAGCCGTCGCGGATAAATGCGTAGGAGGCAGGGTCCCAGGCGGTATAGCCTCTAGCCTCAAAGGTCGCGCGCAGTCCGCCTGAGGGGAAGGAGGAGGCATCGGGCTCGCCCTTGATAAGCTCCTTGCCCGAAAATTCCATTATAGCCTTTCCGTGTCCTACGGGTGACAGAAAGGCGTCGTGCTTTTCCGCGGTAATTCCCGTCAGCGGCTGAAACCAGTGAGTATAGTGAGTAGCGCCGTGCTCGATAGCCCAGTCCTTCATAGCGCCCGCTACGACGTCCGCGATGCCTCTGTCAAGCTCCTTGCCGTTGGCAATGGTGTCAAGCAGAGAGCGGTATACCTCCTTGGGCAGTCGCTCGCGCATCACGTCCTCGCTGAAAACCTGCGAGGCAAAGACGTCTGACATTCTCTCCGACCTTTCCATTCGTCCCCCTTAACTGAGAAAAAGATTTAATACATTAATTATATAGGAAGAAAAGGTGGATGTCAAGTTATTTTTAGAGTACGTTCTATTGACTTTTCGGATAGGTGGTGATATAATCGTATAATGGTAGAGAATGTCACCGAGGAGCCTCTCCTCGAGAAGTATAGAAGGATAGATTTATAGAATGTATTATATCACCCTTGACCTTGAGTGGAACCAGGCGTACGCTCAGAAGGCGCTCGCCGTACAGCGTCAGCTCTCCGCCAGACTTCGCGGCGAGGTTATTCAGATAGGCGCTGTGAAGCTTGATAAAAATATGAATATCTGCGGCTCCTATCAGGTTATAGTTAAGCCAAGATATTATAAGAAGCTGCACCGTCACGTGTCGGAGCTCACGGGCATCACTCAGGAGCAGATGGACGCGGGTGTGCCCCTGAAGGAGGCGGCAGAGAAATTTAAGAATTGGTGTGGCAAGGATTTCGCCTTTCTCACCTGGGGACCAGACGATATCCCTATGCTTAAGGAGAACTTCCACGTCAATTCCATTCAGTCAGATTGGCTTGACGTTACCTACGATTTGCAGCAGATTTTCAACAGGCAGACGGACGGCGCCTCGAAGCAGCGCTCGCTCGAGTATGCTATGGAGTATTTTGAAATACCTCAGACGCTCCCCGCGCACGACGCCCTGAACGATGCCTATTTCACAGCCCTCGTTGCCCAGAGGCTGAACGTGCCTGAGGGGGTGCGTACCTATAACGATAACAAGGGAGAGTATCTTGAGTCCTCTGTTATCGGTGACGCGGACGCGGGCGACGACGGATACGTTACCATAGGTGAGATGCTGGAGGATGACGCGGTTAAAAAGCCGCTCTGCCCAATCTGCTCGCGACCTATGAGCCTCGCCAACAGACCCCTTCATTCCAAGGGGCAGAGATATACCTATCATTACCGCTGTCAGAAGGACGGCGATATGCTCCTTGTTCTGAAGCTGCATAGAAACTTCAATGAAACCTGGCGAGCTAAAAGAACTGTGGCGCACGCGACCGAGGAGCAGCTCGAGCAGTTCAAGCTCGGACTCGAGCGCTCGCAGGGAAGAAAAAAGGTCCGCAGGCGCAAGCCCGGCGGACATCGCCGCCAAGGATCGGATAACAAAGGCGGACCGAAGGAATAATTTTTGGGAAAATCTATTGACAATTAGTTTTTGTGTATGATATAATTTAGATACAATCAATGGCTTTCTATTTCATACATACAAACATACGGAGGTATTTTATGAAATATGAAGTTCCTGTATGCGATATAATTGAACTCTGCGTCGAAGATGTTATTACTACAAGTATTCCGGTTACTTCCGGGGAACAGCCTCCCAAGGGCGATACTGTAGTTATGCCTGTTCAATCTGACAACGGCAACTCCGGAGCTGCGTCCAATTAATGCGCATTTAGAGAGTGGGTACCCAACCCACTCTCTTTTTTTATTATAATTGTCCTCTTAGCTGTTTTTTCTCTTGTACCTTGAATAAATAACAAGCGCGGTGATAAGCAGGGCACAGACGGCAGAAACTATACATACCGCTGTCCAATTAACCGCTGAAAGACCGACAAAGCCAAACTCTCCCGAGGGAAGCTGAAGATGCTTGAAGATAAGAACGCTGTCAACAACCACACAGGCAGCAAGCACGAGTCCCGCGAGCAGCATAGACAGCTCGGATGCGCCGTCGCGACCCTCGGATTTGACACGGGTGGGTATTGTTTTTCCAAAATCAATAGCAGAGCCGATATACAAGGCAAGAGCCGCTGTAATTATCGTTTCGGGTATCATATAGGTGGCGTTGTAGCTCACGGAGTAGCCGAGCGCCGCCGCGTCGGGAATGGGTAGCCCCGCCCAGACGGTCGCTCCGGAAATAACGTGACAGACGTATCTTATGATATTTCCAAGCGTCACGCCTGCCAGAAGCGAAACGCCTCTGTTCTTGAAAGCGTTCTTGAATATTCCGCCAAGACCGAATGCGATATAGGCGAAGATGTAGTCGAATAAGGCAAGCGCTATAATAGATTGCCAGCCTGTGACGTAGGAAAAGTTTTCAAGTCCCAAGAGCAGCTGCAGCACAGATGCGACAAGGGCGCAGGACATACCGTAGCCCAAGCCGTGACGGTAGGCGATAATTGCTATGGGTAGCATCGCGCCGAGAGTAACCGAGCCGCCATAAGGCATATCAATAAGCTTAATGACGCTCAGGGTGGTGGCGAGAGCTATCATAACGGCGCACTCAACCATCATAAGAACCTTTTTGTTTCTCATAGAAACCTCCTTAAATCTGCCGAGAGGCTACACGGGTATGCCCGTTGGTTCGTTACAGCCGTCGGCGAAAAAATAAAATACCGCACAGGACATAGCGTCAGTGCGGCATGATTTAAGGCAAATCACTAAAATCTTCCTACGACGGCATTATCCGTATCAGGTTAAAGGGTTCAGCTATCGCTATCTCAGCCTTTCGGCACCCCTGATTCTATATTCTGTTCGGTTAACTGAATTATACCACTCCCGTGGCTAAAAGTCAAGAGTATTTTTTAGTGACGGTCGGGGATTATTCCGCGTCCTTATTCCTTCCTCGGTGAAAGGTCGAGCATTTCGTCGAGCGCGCGCATAACGCCGAGCTTGCCGTAGTCGTAGGATAGGCCGCCCTGCATATATGCGGTATAGGGCTCGCAGAGAGGACCGTCGCAGGAGAGCTCGTTGGTTGCTCCGGTCACGAAGGTGCCCGCCGCCATAATTTCGGGGTGGGGGTAGCCCGGCATATCACCCGGCTCGGGTATAGCGTATGCCTCGACGGGCGAGCCCATCTGTATGCCTCGGCAGAATTTTATCAGCTTTTCGGGGGAATGCAGGTCTATGGTCTGCACGATGTCCGTGCGCTTTTCGTCATATCTGGGACTGACGTCGCTGTATCCCGCCAGCTCCAGGAGCCTTGCGGCGAATGCCATTGATTTGAGGGTTGCCGCCGTTGTTGTCGGCGCCATGAAAAAGCCCTTGAAGAAGGAGGCGAGCTGATTGAAATTGGCTCCGAGGTCCTTTCCTACGCAGGGGGCTGTCAGTCTCTCAGCGATATCCTCGATAACCGTCTTTTTTCCAACGCAGTAGCCGCCGCTGACGGCGAAGCCTGCGCCGAGATTTTTCATCATTGAGCCGACGAAAACGTCAGCTCCAACGTCGGTGGGCTCTCTGTCCTCGGTGAATTCACCGTAGCAGTTGTCAACCATAACGACAGTGTTGGGAGAGGCTGCCTTGACTACCGAGATAGCCTCGGCTATCTGGTCAATATAGAGGCTTTTTCTCTGAGAATAGCCTCTGCTGCGCTGAATCGCCGCGACCTTTATATCACCCCTTGATACTCTTTCTCTGATAGCGTCAAGGTTGAACTCGTTTCCTATAAGGTCAATTTTCTCATACTTAACGCCGTATTTTAAAAGCGAGTTGCGGCTCTCTCCCGCAGTGCCGATAACACTCTGCAGGGTGTCGTAGGGCTCACCCGTTATGTAGAGCAGGGTATCCCCGGGCTTTAACAGACCCCCGAGAGTAACCGCAAGAGCGTGCGTGCCCGACATAAGCTGCGGGCGCACCAGAGCATCCTCCGCTCCGAAAACCCTGGCGTATACTGCCTCGAGCTTATCTCTGCCCGCGTCATAGTAGCCGTAGCCTGTTATTTCGAGAAAATCCGTGGTCGAAACACGGCACTCCTGAAAGGCTGTCAGCACCTTCGCCGAGCAGATAAGCGCGTTCTCGTCTATTTTTCTGAACACCTCGGCGCAGTCAGCCTCCGCCTGCCTTGCAAGATTTGCCGTATAATCGCTAACGTTATATCCGTAGTACATTTTTATATTCCTTCCAACAGCTTCGGTAATTCGCCGAGGCTTTTTATTTCATAATCCGGCAGGGTATCTGCCGATATTGTTATTCCTCTTGGGTTGTATAGGCAGGTTTTTATACCCGCGTCAATTCCGCCTCTGATATCCGAGGTCAGACTGTCGCCGACGATGACGGTTTCATATCTCTCGCCGCCGATTTCTTCGAATATGCGGTCGAAAAACTCCCTTGCGGGCTTGTGATATCCGACCCTTTCGGAGATATATATGCCGTCAAGATATTTTCCGATACCCGAGAGCTCAATTCTTCTGTCCTGAACAGCGGCGGTGCCGTTTGATGTGGCATAGAGTCGGTATTTTCCCTGCAATGCCTCGAGCAGCTCCTCGGCTCCGTCAAGGTAGCATACCTCCTCGGCAAGCCTTTTTTCGTAGTAGCTCTGCATCAGGTGAGAATTTGCTCCTACCGAAAGCTCAAGAAGAAGCATTTCGAAGCGCTTATACAACACCTCGTCGCGACTCCACTCGCCTCTCTCCATTTTCTGCCAGCAGGAAATATTTATCTCGGAGTATCTTTTCACAGTATTTTCGGTTGGCTCAATGTTGAATTGTCTCAGAGTGTCGCATATAGCTACGTGCTCGGATGCCTTAAAGTCAAACAGAGTGTCATCAAGGTCGAGAAAAACGGTTTTTATCATACCATTCCTCCGGTAGGTCTTATCCGCCAATTTCTTCTAAACCATTATACATTAGAAGGAATGAAATTGCAACCGATTTTCAGAAAAAGAGGATTAAAAAAAGAAAGCTACCCATATTTCAGGGTAGCTTAAGAGAGGCTTATACCTCCGCGGTTTCCTTTTCTTCTTCATCGGCAGAAGAAGCCGCACGCTTCTTGTCGAGAATATTCATAACCAGATACCAGAGTCCGTATATGATAAGCACCATACCGAATACTGCAACGATGACGCACAGAGGCATCAGTATCTTCGGAACGAAGGGGAAGGTGCTTCCGGTCAGGAAGAACCAGTCAAAGTGGGGGTCGCCGTCGCCGTAGTTGTAGGCAACACCGTAGGTGAGGTTTCCTATCATTGCCCATACGGCAATCATACAGATACCAATGAGCGCCTTGTAGGAATTTTTGATTTCGGGCTTGACAATACCCGTAGCGATATTCAGATATCCCCAGCACAGAAGCGTTCCGTGGTAGATAAAGGTCTGGAGTACCTTGTAGCAGAAGGCGGAAAGGTCGCCAACTGCAGCTCCGGGATATACAAGGTACATCAGGGGAGCTACAACTGCCAGAAAGGCAACGGGCTCGCGGAATCGCTCAAATTTCTTATTGAACTGCACGAAGGCTACCACAGGGCAGAGCACGGTGCAGATATGGAAGGGAAGCTTGTCCACGTCTATGGTGTCCATATAGAGCGGCATTATGAAGAAGTCGGCAGCGTACAGAGCGCACAGCGCCACAGAAAGCACGGAAAGCACCTTCATCTTCACCTCAGCGCTCTTTTTCGAGAGGAAAACGCCCGCGGTGATAATCGCGCCAACGATAAGGACGAGGTAGAAAATATGCCAGAAATTGAAAAGCGTTATCTCACAGGGAGTGGCTCGCTTTTCAAAAAGCCACAGAAAGAAGTTTCTCATTATATACCTCCAGAATCTTAATTAGTCTATATCCGTGCAGGCTTCTTCAACAGTCGGGGTATCCTTTGGCTTGATTATATCGTCGCCGAGAATACTTGATAAGGAAAAGATATCGACCCACCTTTTTTTCAGAACCAGCTTTTCATATACCGTGGCAAGAATAATAGCCACACTCACTCCCGCGATACCCATAACGACGGTGGTCAGCCAGGGCATAGACGCGAAGGGGGGCTCAAGCAGGTACATTGAGTTGCACTCCTCGATGCCGTATTTCGCGAAAAGGGAATTCACTATGAATCCGTCGAGGAGGAAGAAAAGAAGACCGCATACCGTGCTGAGAACGTTTCTCATTCTGATTCTGACGATACCCGCCGAGAGAAGCCAGATACAGCCGAGGAGCATAGTGGAATGGCTGAGCATTCCCTTGAGAATATCGTAGTCTGCGAGGGTGGGGTTGCTGTCGAAGTTAGCATTGAGGAAAATTCCGATGAAGCCGCACACGATACCGCCAAGGCAGGTGAACTCGGAGAGAATCCGATATACGACGCCTCCTCTGCGGCGCATCGCCGATACGACGACCAGCATCCACATAATAACGTTGCAGGGATAGATGGGTATCAGCATATTGTCCTCAATCTCGGCGACTCCAGAGTTCGAGAAAAAGTCCACCCACAGCGTGCTGATATGTATAAGCACGGTTATAACTGCGAGAAAACGGATTACCCTGTCGTGACCTGCGTCCGTTTTTATATATTTCGTTCCAAGAAAAACCAATACACCTGACAGTCCAAAGGAGATAACCATATAGAGAATGTGCTGAAGATTAAACATATAGACCTCGAATATTGTCATTTTTTCTCGAAGGTATTGTATCATACTGCTATGAAAAAGGCAATGCTTTTCGGGCTTAATAATTCTTAAATATAATTAAGCCTCGCCCTGACACGCCTAAAATGCCCACAGGATGAGAAAAGGAGACGCCAAAGAAGCGTCTCCTTCTGAATATTACATTTTCGCGACCTTGATTCTTGTCAGAGCTCGCTCCAGCCTTGCCCGAGCAAGCGTAGCGGACCTTTCGTCATGAGCCGCCTCGAGCTTTGCCTTGGCTTTATCTCTGGCTCTTTCCGCGCGGGCAACGTCTATATTTTCACCAAACTCAAATGTGACAGCGGCGAGCTTGACTCCCTCGCGGTTAACCGTGAGAAAGCCGCCAGAGCAGGATGCGAATTTTGACACGCCTCCCACTATTATTCTCGCTCTGCCTGTGCCTACGGACGCCATATAGTCCATATGTCCTGCCAGAATCTCGACGTCGCCGTCATCCGTGTGGACGAGCAGGCTCTCTGCGTTCCCTGAGAAAACAAGACCGTCGGGAGTTACTATTTCAAGCTTGAACTCTCTCATATCAAGCCTCGCCCGAAATCTTCTTAGCCTTTTCTACCGCTTCGTCAATGGTGCCTACGAACAGGAATGCCGACTCGGGAAGGCTGTCGTGCTTGCCGTCGAGAATCTCACGGAAGCCGCGGATGGTTTCCTTGACGGGAACGTATCTTCCCTCCATACCTGTGAACTGCTCGGCAACGGTGAAGGGCTGGGAGAGGAATCGCTGAATCTTTCTCGCCCTGGATACGACGAGCTTATCCTCCTCGGAAAGCTCATCCATACCCATTATAGCTATAATATCCTGCAGCTCCTTGTATCTCTGGAGTATGCGCTGTACCTCTCTGGCTACCTCGTAGTGCTCTATGCCGACTACGTCGGGGGAGAGAATTCTGGAGGTGGATTCAAGAGGATCGACCGCGGGATAGATTCCCAGGGATGCGATGCTTCTTGAAAGAACCGTCGTAGCGTCAAGGTGCGCGAAGGTGGTTGCGGGAGCGGGGTCGGTAAGGTCGTCCGCAGGGACGTATACCGCCTGTACCGAGGTGATAGAGCCGTTTTTGGTAGAGGTTATTCTCTCCTGAAGCGCGCCCATCTCGGTAGCCAGCGTGGGCTGATAACCAACAGCCGAGGGCATACGGCCGAGAAGAGCCGAAACCTCGGAGCCCGCCTGTGTGAATCTGTATATGTTGTCTATGAAGAGCAGAACGTCCTGATTCTCCTCGTCGCGGAAGTATTCTGCCATGGTCAGTCCCGACAGAGCGACGCGCATTC
>JAFTST010000017.1 GCA_017467165.1 Clostridia bacterium
AGAATGTAATTTGTAAATATTTGATCGCTTTATCTCCAACGAGCGCCGATACCTCGCCGACCAATATACCTTCCGTATCCTCGGAGGGGTGTGACCTGAGGTTGTTTTTCATTTCGGAAAGCCGTCTTCTGTCTTGGCGCAGCAGCTCTATTTTCTCTACGAGTATATCTGCCGTGAGGTCCTCCTCCTCTATAATCAAGGCGCCGCCTAGCTCGGACAGAGCAAGGGCGTTTTTGTACTGATGATTTGCCGTGACGTTGGGCGAGGGGATGAGAATAGACGGTATCGCCGCATCTCTCAGCTCTGAAACGGTCATAGCGCCGCTTCTTGTGATTGCAAGGTCGGCGGCGGAAAGATACAGGGGCATATCGTGTATATACGGTAACACCTTGCTCTTTGAGGTCGTGTTGTTGAGCATCTTCATATCTGGAAACCCAGACCTGCCGCTCGAATGAATATGGACTGTATTTCTTTTTCTCGTCGAGTATTGTCTGAACACCCCGGAGATTGCCTCGTTGATTTTCTGAGCGCCAAGACTTCCGCCGAATGAGAGAATGAAAAACTCGTCCTTCCTTATACCGAGCCTCGCCCTTGCCTCGTTGTATGGAATAAGCTTCAGCCTTCTCGTTGGATTTCCTGTGACGACGGCGTTTTTCGCCCTCAGCTCCCGCTTGCACTCGGGATAGCTTAACAGAAGTCTGTCGCACCGTTTTCCTATGAGCCTTGTAACAAGCCCGGGGGTCGCATTTGACTCGTGTAGCATAGTAGGAACCCCCAGCCTTATACCCGCTCTTAGGACGGGATAGGAAACGTAGCCGCCCGTTCCTATTATCAGGTCGGGCTCAAATTCCCTGATAATCTCCTTCGCCTCGCCCGTCGCACGAATGGCGCGCAGGACAGCCCTGATATTTTTCGGTGTAAGCGAGCGGGACAGACCCGAAACAGAGAGAGTATATAGCCTCTTGTCCTCTCTTATTATCGCCTCGTTCTCCGCGCCGCCACTTCTTCCCACGAAGGCAAATTCTGTATTTTTAAATTTCTGCCCTAAAATATCTGCCATTGCTAAAGCGGGAGTGATATGTCCTGCCGTTCCGCCTCCACAAAACAATACTTTCATAATTTACTCCTTCCGCGCCCTCTTGACAGCGAGAGCAACAGTCCCATCTCAAAGAACAGCATTATCAGCGACGAGCCACCATAGCTGAAAAAAGGCAGTGATATTCCCGTGTTGGGAATAGTATTGGTCACCACCGCCACGTTCAAGAGGGCTTGTATGCTCATTTTAATTGTGATACCAAGACCGAGCAGTCTTGAGTATGTATCGCTCTGTGATACTGATATTTTATATCCTCGGTATATAAGCACACCGAAAAGCAACAGCGCCAAAATCGCGCCAAGCAGTCCGAGCTCCTCGCAGAGTATCGCGAAAATCATATCGTTGGCGGGCTCGGAAACGTAGCAGTGCTTGAGCTCGCCCTGACCCAGCCCCTTGCCGAAAAGTCCGCCCGAGCCGATAGCCATAAGTCCCTGCAGTGTCTGCCAGCCTCCCGTCAGCTTATACGCCTCGGGATTTCGCCAGGCGGTTATTCTGTCCTTGGTATAGTCGGTGAAAAATGCTATGTAGCTGACACCGAGCGCACCAAGTCCTGTGAATATCGCGATATACCTGAGGTCAATTCCTGCGCATATTATCAATAGCAGCCCGATACAGCCGAGTATGATAATGCAGGATAGATGATGCTGAAGCATAACGAGCACTATGGGCAACAGCATTATACCGCAGGGGATAAGCGTCCCCCAGATGAAGCTTTTTTTCCTTTCCTTGCCAAAGCAGGCAAGCCCCTCTTTTTTTGAAAAATAGTATGCGAGCATCATTATCATACTGAGCTTCGCTATCTCCGAGGGCTGTATAGTTATCGGCCCGAGCAAAATCCACCTCTGTGCTCCGTTGCCGACAAAGCCGATAGCCAGCGTCAGAATCAGAAGAAGCAGAGTTATAAGATATGCCCAAGGAGAAAGCCGCCTGACAGCATCTATATCCATTCTTGATGACAGGAGCATAACGACTAACCCGACCGCGAGCCAGATAATTTGTCTTTTAATGAAGTGATAGGCGTCGCCGTATCTCGCCTCCGCGTACGGTCCTCCTGCCGAAAACACCATCACAGTACCGTACACCGACAGAAGAATAACGGTTATCAGCAGAGTCAGGTCCGGCAGTCCGTTTCTGTTCTTGAAAATTGCTTTTTTCATACGCTAGGTGAAAAATATAGAGGCAAGGGCGGACAGAGCAAGCGTGAGGAGTGAAGCGCACATACAAATCTTGCACTCGTCAAAGCCGCATTTTTCAAGGTGGTGATGTATTGGCGCCATTTTAAACAGACGCTTGCCCGATAGCTTATACACGAGCACCTGCAAAATAACGCTCACGCCCTCGATAACGTACACTCCGCCGAAAAGCAGTAGGATAAAGGGGTTGCCAAGGATTATACCCGCGCTCGCGACAAGCGAGCCGAGAAGCAGAGAGCCCGTATCTCCCATGAAAATCCTGGCAGGGTGGATGTTATAGATAAGAAACGCCACAGAACCGCCGAAAAGCGCCGCTCCAACAAGTGACGTCGTTACCGAAGAGGCTCTGTATAAAAGAAGCAGAGCACAGCCTACCGTTGCCGCGACAGAGCCGGCGAGCCCGTCTATACCGTCGGTGAGATTGGCGCAGTTGGTGATGCCAACGAGGAAAACCAGCGCAATAGGATAATAAAACCAGCCTATATCAACAGCTCCAAAGCTGAAGCTCAGCTCGGTTGACACTATGCCCGAGTGTTTCAGGACGATAACGAAGCCGACCGAGGAGGCAATTTGCAAAACAAGCTTCTGGAGGGGCGTGAGTCCTGCGTTTTTCTTTCTTCGGAGCTTGCACAGGTCGTCTGTTACTCCGACGAGTGAATTTATAAGGCAGTATATCAGAGTATACAGAAGCGCAAGCGCGCTCTTTCGCTCATCGGTGTGCCACAGAAACACTATACACAGTGAAAGGCAGATAGAAATACCAACGAGAAAGGCAAGTCCGCCCATAGTCGGCGTGCCCTCCTTAGCCTTGTGCCAGCTTGGGCCCTCCGTGTATATCGGCTGCCTGGCTGTTCTTTTCAGCGGAGGTATGATAAGCCTCAGCGTTATGGCTGTTATTAGAAACGAGAACAGTATAACCAAGAGGCTTGTTACAGCATTAACATACATTTTCTTCCTCCCATTTTTTCAAAAGAGCTATGACTCTTTCAAGACCCGTTTTTCTTGACGCTTTGAATAACACTACCTCTCCCGCCTTGTGCTCCTCGATAATCTGCTCGGCGGTAAGGTCAGGGCGCTCTGTGTCAAGATTAACGAATATCCCGCTCTCGCTCATTCCGCCCTGAAGCGCGCCTTCCGCGGTGAAAAGCGCGTATTTTCCAAACGCATACAGTCGCTCAAGCCCCAGGGATGCGGCATACAGCCCCAAGGACCTGTGAATATAATAAGCGCTATCACCAAGCTCGAGTATATCGCCCAGCAGCATAGAACGCGGAGAGGGATAATCCGTAAGGGTGTCAAGCATTGCCTTAACCGACTCAAGCGAAGCGTTGTAGCAATCGTCAATAACGGTAAGGTCAGAAATTGATATGCGTCTTGACCGCTGCTGTGACATATTGATGCTTCCAAGAGCCGCCCCCAGCTCCTCGCCGCTCATACCGCACAGCCAAGAGGCAGATATAGCTATGAGCAAATCAAGATGCAGGTGCCGCCCCACAAGCGCCTTTGGAAACAACAGCTCACAGCCGTCGCGCGTCTTGTACACTGTTAAGTTTTCACCCGTTGGGCAGGCTTTATTCTCGGTATGAAAATCCGCGTCGGGAGAGTCTAATGAGAAGGTTAAGCCGCGTATAATTTCGCCAAGAAGCTCCTCGCCCGCGGGATATAGAGTATAGCCTTCGGCGTTGCCGTCGGTAATTTCCGCCTTAGCCCTTGCTATTGCCGCCCGGTCACCGAGCCTGCCTATATGAGAGGTGCCTATATTGGTTATAACAGCGAGTGTGGGCTTTATCGCCCGTGACATTTCGCTGATTTCGCCCTCTCTGTTCATCCCGAGCTCCAGAACGAGAGCCTCGGTGTCACAGGGAGCGCTTAGCACCGAGAGGGAAAGCCCTATGAAGTTGTTGAAGTTTCCGATAGTTGAGTGCACTCTGTATTTGGTTTTCAGGAGAGCGGACAGAAAATTCTTAGTAGTGGTTTTTCCGACGCTTCCCGTTATAGCTACTGTGTGCTTTAGTTCCCTGAGAGTTGATTTATAGTAGGCGGCAAGGCGAAGCAGGGCAATGCTGACGTCGGGTGTATATAGGCAGGGGAGGTCGGTTATAGCTGATACAGCGACAGCGCCGAGCGATTCAGACTCAAGGACGTTTCTTCTGCTGAGCTCCTTGGTCGAGGCTAAATCGAAGAACAGGTCGCCAAGCTCGCACTCGCGCGTGTCCGTCGTGATACACTGTATCAGCCCAAGCGAGCTGTCGGTCTTGATTTTGGCCCCGATTATGAGAGCCAGGGTTTCAAGAGTCACAGGGGCGTTAAGCATTATTCTCATTGCCCCTCCTCGCCATCAGCGCCTTCGTCGCCTCGTCTCTGTCTGAAAAATCCCTGTATCCGTCAGCATCAATAATATAAGGCTCGCGCCCCTTTCCGAGTATGACGACGACGTCCTCGTCCGAGGAGCTGAGAATTGCCTCCCTTATAGCCTCCTCTCTTCTTAAGATAACCGATACCTTTGATTTGGAGGTTATACCCGAAAGAATATCATAGACTATATTTTCTGTTTTTTCACCTCGGCTGTTGTCCTGTGTCAGTATGATTTTTTCCGAGTATTTTTCTGCGACAGAGCCCATTGATGAGCGATTTGATTTATCTCTCTCCCCACCGCACCCGAATACACATACCAGTCTCTGCCGTGCATTTTTTTGGGAATATAGAGATTTAAGCACGTTTTCCATCGCTTCTGCTGTGTGTGCATAGTCAATAACCACGCAAGGCTTATTCCTCAGGACCTCCAGCCTTCCGGGTATGTATTCTATACAGTTTATAGCCTGCTTCGCCAGGGTGGGCTTTATCCCCAGGTCGATTGAGCAGCACAGCGCCATAAGGGCGTTATATACGTTGAAGGCTCCGACAGGCTTCAGGTCAACACCGAATATCAGGCTTTTCGTTCTGTAGAAAAAATAAGTTCCGAGAAGCCCTCTTGACTGAATATCCGTGGCGAAGACGTCGCCTCGCTCGATTATTCCGACGCTGAGCTTTCTGCATCCGCACTCGTTATATGCTCGCCTTGAGTATGCGTCATCAAGGTTGAATATTCCGTTTCGGCATCGGTTAAAGAGTCTTTTCTTGGATTGGTAGTAGTCCTCCATATCCCTGTGATAATCCATATGCTCGGGCGAGAGGTTGGTGAATATACCGTAGTCGAAGGTTATAGCGTCTAACTTGCCCAGGGATATGGCGTGGCTCGACGCCTCCATAATAACGTACTCACAGCCGAGCAGCTCCATCTCCTTCAGGCTTTTGTATAATAGCTCGGGGTCGGGGGTGGTCATTGAATAATATTTCTCGCTTACTACGGTATCGTTAATCATTATAGCCCCGGTGCCTATATAGCCGACCTCTTTATCGTTATAGCGGAGTATGGAGTGCAGCATTCTGGCTACGCTCGTCTTTCCATTCGTACCCGTCACGGCTATAAGCTTCATTTTTTCGTACGATATCTTATATAGCCTGCTGTACGCGAGTGACAGGGCGGACCTTGTATTTTCTGTGATAATCAACCGTTGTCCCGAAATCCTTTCGGCATCGTCCGCCTCACAGACTATGGCGTATGGCTTTATCGGAAGGCTGATATCCCCGAGCCTTGAATTTCCGCTTGCCCTTTTCGTCAGAAAGAAGACGGTGTGGGCTGTTATTTTCTCCGCGTTATCGGTAATTGATACCTCTTTATATAAGTCAATTCCTGTATCCGGTCTGATACTGTCCAAGTCGAACAGCTCGTACAATCTGGTCTTTTCCATAATAGCTCCTTAATCCTCAAAATCTGTTGCTATGGCGTATATCTTCACCACCGTGCCTACGGGAAGGACCGTGCCCTCGGGGTAGTCTTGTCGGGTTACGGTTAATATTTCGCCTCTGTTTTCTGTTCCCATTTCAATATATACGTTAAGCCCGCTGTTAATAAGAGCTTTGTTGGCATCGGCGAGCGTCATTCCGATAAGGTTCGGCACAACGGCGGTGTTTTCGGTTTCCTTGGTCGTATATAAATAAACCGTTGACAGAGCAGGGGTGATTTCCACACCCTCTGCGGGCGTCTGTGCAAGAACCACCGAGCCATCGCCAATAACCTTATATGAAACCTTCCTTCCGTCGAGAAGATTCTTAGCGCTTGAAATGTTCATTCCAACGTAGCTTTCTGTGGTGTATTCTGAGCTCTGGGCGCTTGATTTATAATCAAGGTAGGGAAGCACCTCACTAAGAAGGGCGGATACGTAGGGCGCAGCGACGACAGAGCCGTACTTCACCTGACTCTGCGGCTCGTCAACGACTATAATAACCGCTATTCCCGCCTCGGATGAGGGGGCGAATGCTACTGTTGAGGCTATTCTCAGGTAGGATTTTCCGTTTTCGTCAAGGACGTCAAACTTCTCTGACGTTCCCGTTTTGGCGGCGACAAGATACCCTTCAACGTAGGCGTTCTTCGCACCGCCCTCGCCGCTGACACCCTCCTCAAGAGCGGTAGCTATGGTTTTGGCGACCTCCTCGGAGATTACTCTGCGCCTTGGTACGCTCTCGTGCCGCTCAACGACGGCACCCTCGCTGTCAATTATTCTGTCGACTACGTAGGGAGTAACGAGATAACCACCGTTCGCCACCGCGGCGACAGCGGTGAGCTGTTGTATCACGGAGACCTTGAAGCGCTGGCCAAAGGATGCGGTGGCAAGCTCGGTTGAGCCGATATTCTCCTTTTCGTGAAATATTCCGAGCGCCTCGCCCGGTAAATCTATTCCCGTTTTCTCAAAATAACCGAAGGCGTCAACGTACTCGTAGAAGGTGGATGCGCCGACTCTTTCGGCTATCTGCATCATAGTGGGGTTGCAGGACATCTGCAGACCGTACGCCAGCGAAAAGCCACTGCCGTGACCCTTAACCTTGTGGCACTTGATGCGCCAGCCGCCAACGTTGAGATATCCCGAGCAGGAAAAGGTGTCGGTTATCTTCGCCGCTCCGGAGTCGAGAGCCGCGGCAACCGTGACTATCTTGAAGGTTGAGCCCGGCTCATATATCTCGCCGATAGCCTTATTTGACCACATCGTCTGCATAAGAGATGCCTTTTCTGCCTTGTATTCCTCGCTATCCTCGGGATATGCGAGGCTGTCCAGCTTGTTCTGTGAAACGCTGTCAAGAACAAAGGGGGAATTCGGGTCAAAGGGGGATGAGGTTGCCATTCCGAGTATCGCGCCCGTTTTCGTGTCCATAACTATGCCCGTTACTCTGTTGCTCACGTCGTGATTGACCCTTATTTTCTCGAGCTGACTTTCAAGGGCGGTCTGCACGAATTCGTCAATGGTCGTGACTATGCTGTATCCGTCCTCAGCCTCGACGTAATCCGTATATTCACCGGGCAGGGCGTTTCCGTTGGCATCTCGGGCGTACATATAGTATCCGTCTTTTCCCGTGAGGGTGCTGTTATACGAGTATTCCAGCCCGAAAAGCCCCTGCTCGTCGCTGCCTGTGAAGCCGAGCACGTGCGCCGCAAGAGTCCCCTGCGGGTAATACCGCGAGCTCTGTGCCTCAAGCAGAAGAAGCCGCTCGAGCCCATTTTCCTCAATGAAGTCAAGAGTTTTTTCATACTGCTCCTCGGTCGCCTCCTTAATTAAGGTCAGGTCGAGCATAGATGCCGCGCGAATCTTATTGAGCAGTTTTTCTCGGTCTAGGTCGTATATACCGGATATTCCGTCCGCTATTATCTCGTCGTAGGCAACTCCGTCTTTTTTTATATTCTTTCTGAGATCTCTTGTTGAAATGAAAACACGCCAGGTTGTTTCGGTGGTTGCCAGCACGGTCATATTGGCTCCGTATATTTTTCCGCGCTCAGCCTTCAGGGTGGAGGTTGTGGTTATCTGGTCGAGGGTCTTATCCGAATAATAACCGTAGAGGAAAAAGTCAAGCCTGAATATATTGACTACGAGAAATGCCCCGAGAAGTAGAAAGACTAAAAACAGCACACCGGAGCGGCGTCTTGTTATAACCTTGGTTAAGGATAGATTGCTCTTTAACATTTTCTGCCCTTCAAATAAAAAAATATAGCGATAGCCCAGAGCGAGCTATCGCTATAATATATGCTATTAAATTATACCTTATGCCTTAACCCTTGTACTCGTTATCCTCCTCGGGCTCGGTTTCTCCAAGGTCCATCTCGAGCTGCTCGACGTAGGACGAATCCTCAGCCTTGGCGGAGATGGCGTTGGTGATACCGCCGCTGAGGGCGAATATTCCGCAGGAAAGCACGAGCGCGCAAGCCGCCACGGAGGACAGAAGCGCAGAGATAGATGTTTTGATGGGGAAGTGTCTTATAGTGGTTTCCTTAACGGGCGGATTTTTAACGGTCAGCTTTTCCTCGACGAAATCGGCGATGGTGCTGAGTGCCGTGCGCTCGTAGGTCTTAACTACGGGAAGGGTGCTGTTCTGGGCGGTGCTCTTGCCCGCCTTCATAAGCATATAATCGGCAACAGTACATTCCTTGCCCTCGTGAATGACTGTAAAACGATTTTTGAGGTTAGTATATAAAGCATCGTAGGGATTCATTACTGTTGTCATTTTCGATTACTCCTTAATTATAACTTTTCCGCTATTCTCAGCTTAGCGCTTCTCGAGCGCGGATTCGCGAGAAGCTCGTCTTCTGTTGGAAGAATGGGTTTTCTTGTAATTTCCTTAAGTATAGGCTTGTTTCCGCACACGCATACCGGGAAATCGGGAGGGCAGGTGCAGCCGCTAGAGAGCGATTTGAAGCTCTGCTTGACAGGCCTGTCCTCAAGTGAGTGGAAGGATATTATAGCTATTCTGCCGCTTGGCAAAAGATTTCTCGCGGCGCAGTCTATCATCGGCTTGATAGCGTCGAGCTCTCCGTTGACCTCGATTCTGATTGCCTGAAAGCTTCTTTTGGCGGGATGCGGGCCGTCTATACGGAATTTAGCAGGAATCGCGCCCCTGATAATGTCAGAAAGCTCGGTTGTCGTTTCGATAGGCTTTTCGGCTCTCCTTTTGCAGATTGCCGCGGCAATTCTCGGAGCGAAGCGCTCCTCGCCGTATTCAAACAGTATTCTGCGCAGCTCTGACTCGGGATATTCATTAACAACGTTATAAGCCGAAAGTGGAGCGTCTGTGTCCATTCTCATATCCAGAGGCGCATCCAGGGTGTAGCTGAAGCCACGCTCCGCAACGTCAAACTGATGCGAGCTGCAGCCAAGGTCGGCAAGAACTCCGCCGAGATTATCAATATTCAGGTCCCTGAGAACTTGTCCGAGGGAGGAAAAATTGTCATTAATAAAAGTTATTTTATCAAGATACTCCGAAAGACGCTCGGTTGCCGCGGCGATAGCGTTTTTATCTCTGTCAAAGCATATAAGTCTTGACGAGGGACCAAGACGCCTCGCTATTTCGAGCGAGTGCCCGCCGCCGCCCGTGGTGCAGTCAACGTAGGTATATCCGTCGCGGATGTTCAGCGCCTCTATGCACTCATATAGAAGTACGGACGTGTGTGAAAAGGGAAGCTGACTCATTTTAACCTCTTAATTAACCTTTAGTTTCGCGAAGGATAGGCGCGGATTAAAGCCCGTATTGCTTCATAAGCTCGCGCATCTTCGCAAGGTCACGCGATTTTTCTCTCTCGTTCCAGGTTTCCTCTGCCCAGATTCTTATCTGTCTGCCCGCGCCGACGAATATAACGTTTTTATCGATACCTGCGTGCGAGGCGAGTCTTTCGTCAAGAATAATTCTTCCGTTGGCGTCGGGGGTGCATTTCTGCGCCGCTCCGAGAAGGAAATCCTGTATTTCGACAGCCTCCGACTCGGGAAGCTTTTCAATCTTTTCGACGTATATCTGCCAATCCATAGCGGTGTAGATGGAGAGATAGGTGTCGAACTTTCGTGTGATATAAAACTCGTCGCCAAGCTCTTCGCGGAACTTGGAGGGTATAAACACTCTTTTTTTCGCATCAAGCGAATGCTTGTATGAGCCAACGAATGACATTTTCTTCTCTCCTTTCTCAGAAATCACCACTTTGGCGGCTTAAGTAAGCTGTTTGGTGTCAAAACGGGGGAAAATGCCACACAATTATCCACTTTGCCCCACTTTGCTATCATTATAAAACAATTCTTTACAAATTGCAAGAGGTTTTTGAAAAAAAGTTAAAAAATTATGAATTTATTTTTTTATTTATTAAAATAAGGAAAAAAACACTTCCCAAAAATATAAATTTATGCTACAATATAGCCGTAGAAAACAAGAGGAGCGCTTATGTCCTTTTTAAAGAAGATATTTAAAATCGGAACCAAGCCCGGCACCTATTCTTACAGACTTGAAAGGGCGCGCGAGCTGCACGGTCAGGCTATCAGGTACGTCACAGAGAGAAGAGAAAATAACGACGACGTTATCGGCAGGGGCGGTGCTCTCGCTGTGCACGGAGATAATTTTATAGTTGACGCCTCGGGTGACAGAATATTTGTCTGCGAGATAAAGCATCTTGATATAAGCTGGCTTATGTCAGGCGATGGGGTTATCATCCGCGGGCCGAATCTTCTGGAGGACGGCAGGGAGCGCACGATAACCGTTCATTTCGTATATTACAGAAAGTGAGTGGCGGAGTACTGTTATGAAGAAAAAAAACACCCCCACCGTCGCCGCGGTAATCCTTGCGGCAGGCTGTGGAAGCAGAATGAATGTCAATAAAACCAAGCAGACTATGGAGCTTCTCGGTCATTCGGTCATCTGGCACACGGTTAAGGCCTTCTTTGAGTGCGAGTCGGTTGACAGCATTGTTCTTGTCGGACGCGAGGAGGAGCTCGGCTTTCTTAAGAGTGAGCTCGCTATTTTTTCCGAGAAGATTTCGGCTATCGTCAAGGGCGGTGACACTCGCAGAGAATCAGCCGAGATTGGATTTCTCACTGTTGGCGAGGAGTATGATTTCGTCGCTATACACGACGGCGCGAGATGCCTTGTAACGAAAGAGGGAATAGACGCGGTTATAGCCAAGGCTTGTGAGTGCGGCTGCGCGACTGCGGCTTCTGCCGTTACAGACACGATAAAGGCTGTTGGGTCTGACGGAAGGATTATTTCAACGCTTGACAGAAGCGCCCTTATGCGCGCGACCACACCTCAGATATTTAGGCGCGATATATACGCCGAGGCGCTTTCCCTGGCGCAGAATTCCTCGGTAACGGACGATAATATGCTGGTCGAGGCATACGGCGCGCCGGTATACTGCGTGGATATAGGCGATGAAAATATAAAAATAACTACGATGAGCGACTTTTATTTCGCTGAAATAATTCTCGAAAAGAGGATGGAAAAATGACGAATCTGAGAATCGGAAACGGGTATGACGTACACCGTCTTGTCGTTGGCAGAAAATTGATACTCGGCGGCGTTGAGATAGAAAACGAGGTGGGCTGCCTCGGACATTCTGATGCAGACGTGCTGTTACACGCCGTTATGGATGCTATTCTTGGCGCGGCGGCGCTCGGCGATATAGGTAAGCATTTTCCCGACACAGACGAGAAATATAAGGGAGCGAGCAGTATCAATCTTCTGATACGCGTCAGGGAGCTGGTGGAAAGCAAGGGATACAGCATAGTTAATATCGACTCAATTCTGGTCCTTCAGGCACCGAAGGTTGCCCCTTATATTAATAGAATGGTAGAAAATATCGCTTTCGCCCTGGGAATTCCCACCGATAGAGTCAACGTCAAGGCGACTACCGAGGAGAAGCTGGGATTTACAGGCTCGGGCGAGGGCGTCAGCGCGCACGCGGTAGCGCTTCTTGAAGTGAAGAATTGAACGAGGTGAAATATGATTAAGGTATCTCCATCAGTCCTGTCCTGCGATTTATCCAGGCTTTCGGATGCGGTAAGAGAGGTTGAGCTTGCGGGAGCGGATATGGTTCATCTTGACGTTATGGACGGTGTATTCGTCAATAATATCACCCTCGGAATTCCTGTTATCAGGTCGCTTCGCGATAAGACGGGTCTGACCTTCGACGTGCATCTGATGATAGTAAGCCCCGAGAGATATATTGACGGATTTATCGAGGCGGGAGCGGATATTCTCACGGTACATATCGAGGCGTGCGAGGACGTCAGAGCGGCGCTTCTCAAGATACGGGAGCTCGGTTGTCGCGCGGGACTGTCGGTCAAGCCCGGTACACCGATAGAGAGCGTCTACGAATATCTTGAGCTATGCGATATGATTCTGGTTATGACAGTCGAGCCCGGATTTGGCGGTCAGGCGCTCATTCCGGCGACGCTTGATAAGGTTAAGACGCTCAGAGCAGAGCTTGGAAAAAGAGGGCTCGATATTGATATTCAGGTCGACGGAGGCATATCCGAAAGGACGGCTCCCGAGGCGAAAAGAGCAGGTGCGAACGTTCTTGTCGCGGGTAGCGCGATATTTGGCGCGGAGGATAAAAGCGCGATTATAAAAGCCTTAAAAACTGCAAATATAGAATAAAATACAGGGCAGAAATCAGTTTTTGGAAAGAAATAGACCGTTGCCGAAATGAAGGATAAAAAAACAAAGAGAGAACAAATCGGTTTAATAAAAGCCGAAATGCTCTCTCTTTTTCTGCTTGGAAAAATATTATTTCTTATTCGTCAATATCGATATTGGTCTGTCCCGGAACTCCCTTTCCGCTTGATGCGGGGAAATACGGAATGCCGAGGTGGTCGTATGCAAGCTTCGTCGCGCATCGTCCTCTGGGTGTTCTGGCGAGGAAGCCAATCTGCATAAGGTAGGGCTCGTAGACGTCCTCGATAGTTATCGACTCCTCGCCGATGGTCGCGGCAAGTGTATCGAGTCCGACAGGACCGCCGCCGTAGTAGCGGATGATAGCCTCAAGCATTCTTCTGTCGACGTTATCAAGTCCGAGCTCGTCAATCTCCAGCGCCTCGAGCGCCATCCTCGCGATTTCCGAGGTTATAGTACCGTTGCCCTTAACCAAGGCGAAGTCGCGCACCCTCTTGAGCAGTCTGTTGGCTATACGGGGTGTGCCTCTTGAGCGCGAGGCGATTGACACCGCGCCGTCGTCGGTAATAGATATTTCAAGTATACCCGCAGAGCGCTTAACTATGGTTGCAAGCTCCTCGGGGGTGTACAACTCAAGCTTCAGGAGCACTCCGAATCTGTCGCGCAGAGGCGTTGTGAGCTGTCCCGCTCTTGTTGTAGCGCCAATCAGGGTGAATTTCGGAATTGGCAGGCGAATGGAGCGCGCGCTCGGGCCCTTGCCTATGATGATATCAAGCGCGTAGTCCTCCATCGCGGGATAGAGAATTTCCTCGACTGCGCGTGACAGACGGTGTATCTCGTCGATGAACAGAACGTCTCCGTGCGAGAGATTGGTTAAAATTGCCGCGAGGTCACCCGGCTTTTCAATAGCGGGTCCCGAGGTGGTGCGTATATTGACACCCATCTCGTTGGCTATAATAGTCGAAAGGGTGGTTTTTCCAAGACCCGGGGGGCCGTAGAGAAGAACGTGGTCGAGCGATTCTCCACGAAGCTTAGCGCTCTCTATGTAGACCTTCAGGTTGGACTTCGCCTTTTCCTGTCCTACGTACTCATTGAGCGTTTTCGGCCTTAAATCGTACTCAATCTCGGAGTCCTGCACCGAATCGTACTCATTTGATACTATTCTGTTTTCAAAGTCAAACTCATTAGCTTCTTCAATCATATAAATGGTACTCTCCTATCTCAGTGTCCGAGCTTGCTGAGGGCAATTCTGATGATTTCGCCCGAGGGAAGGGTGGGGTCGATGCCCTTAGTAAGGGCGAGAACCGTGTTTTTGTCATATCCGAGCGCCATAAGAGCCTCGCAGGCATCTGCAACGTTGCCGCCCGTGAAGTGCGCAGCGGCGCCCGCGGAGCCGAGGGTTGTCGAGCCTGTGGAGTATATAGCCTCCTTCGCGACCTTGTCCTTGAGCTCGAGGATAATCCTCGCCGCCGTTTTCGCTCCGACGTTCTGCGCCTTCGCTATGGACTTGGCGTCGTCGGTGCAGATAGCCATCGCGAGCTTGTCGGGCGACATAATTGAAAGAATGTTCATAGCCGCCTTCGGTCCAACGCCGCTGACAGAGGTGAGCAGATTGAATGCCGCTCTTTCCTCATCGGTGCCGAAGCCGAAAAGCTCAACGCCGTCCTCGCGCACGGCAAGGTGCGTGTATAGCTTCACCTTCTGACCCATTTTGGTGGATAGTGACTCCGAGGTGATAAGGCTGACGGTAAGCTGGTATCCAACTCCGCCGCAGTCAATAACACACATATTTATATCTCTCAGGGCGAGCTCGCCATACAAATAATAAAACATATAGACCTCACAACAAAATTACAGATATTTTCAGTCAATCCTCAAATCTGTGCTTGTATTTCTGCGGTTGATTATCAGGGACTTGCTTTTTCTTAACGGAAAGCAGGGTTCTCCTGACAAGAGCGGTAGCTCCTGCCGCCAGAGCGAAGAAGGCGGTGTAGATAATAATTATAGCGAATACCGTTCCCGCTCCGTTCAGAGTGATGCCTCCTCCAAGAACGAAAATGAAAAAGAAGGAGAGCAGAAGAATGAAGTAGTATATCAGATAATTGAATATTTTCCTGAGGTTAAGTGACGAAACAAGCGCCTGTGTCAAGGCGATAATAAAACCGAAAAGGAGTATAGTGAAAAATCGTTTCGCGCTCATAACGAAGCCCGCGTTACCCGAAAGAGCTGCAAGCGGGTAGAAAAGGCAGCTGATGAGCGTCGTGTACAGCGCGCCCGACTGGACTATGCGTTTGAATTTCTCCATAAAAGCTCCAAAAACTGTGTTTATCTACCTAATTGTATCACAGACAAACCGAAAATGCAACAAGAAAAAATATTTGAGGAAAAAATGATAAAAGCGTCCTTGGCGCATTGACAAATATAATTTTATAAGATATAATAAAATATAAATCATTTAGCACGCGAGGTATATATGAATAGAAAGACAGCAAGAGAAAACGCATTTTTGCTTCTGTTTGAGAATTTGATTAAAACCGACGAAGCCCCCGAGGAGATTTTCCAGAAGGCGATAAGCATCCGCGGGCTCGAGGTCGACGACTACGTTAAGAAGGTGTTCTTCGGCTGCGTGGAAAACGCGGTTGTTATTGATAAGACCGTCGGCGAGTGCCTGATTGGCTGGAAAAGGGAAAGAGTTTCCTACGTTTCAAGAGCTCTGCTCACGCTTTCTACATACGAGCTCAGCTTCATGGAGGATATTCCCGTTAAGGTTTCGATTAACGAGGCTATCGAGCTGTCGAAGAAGTACGACGAGGAAAAATCCTACCTTTTCGTCAACGGTGTGCTCAACAAGGTTGCCGAGCTTCTCGGAAGAAAATGAAAAGAGAAGTATTCGTAGGAATAGACACGAGCAATTATACCACCTCACTTGCTATCGTCGATAAGAGCGGGGAGCTTGTCGCTAATCTCAAAATGCCCCTGCCAGTCAAGGCGGGAGAGCGAGGGCTCAGGCAGTCGGACGCGGTTTTCGCGCACGTCAAAAATCTGCCAAAGCTTCTGGATGTCGCCGAGAGGTATCTTGCCGACTCGCGCGTGCTAGCGATTGGTGTCAGCGAGCGTCCAAGAAACGTTGAGGGCTCATATATGCCTTGCTTCCTCTCGGGAGCTGTTGCGGCCAAGAGCCTTTCTGTCGCGCTTTCGGTGCCGCTATACAGCTTTTCTCACCAGTGCGGGCATATTATGGCGGCGCTCTATTCCTCGGGCGCGCTTGCTCTTGGGCTTGAGAGCTTTGGAGCTATGCACGTGTCGGGAGGTACTACCGAGCTGCTTTCGGTCAGGCGGTGCGAGGAAGGCGGCTTCGACGCAGAGCTACGCGGTGGAACCCGCGATCTGAACGCCGGACAGGTTATCGACCGTGTGGGCGTTGCTATGGGCTTGCCTTTCCCCGCGGGGCCTCATCTGGAGAGGCTGGCTCTTTCCTACAAAGGAAAAATCCATAAGAAACAGGTCAGCACCGACGGAACGTATATGAATCTTTCGGGGCTTGAAAATATGGCGACGTCGCTCTATAAGGAGCGCGGGGACGCGGCGGAGGTTGCGGCGTTCGTTCTTGAATATATCGGAAGCTCCTTGCTTTCGGTCACGGAGAGCTTTCTCTCAGACAATCCCGACCTGCATTTCGTCTATGCCGGCGGGGTAATGTGCAACTCGATAATCAAGAATAAGCTTTCAGGAAAAATTAAGAACGTTCATTTCGCCACACCCGATATGTCGGCGGATAACGCAGTGGGCATAGCCTGCCTCGCCAGAGAAAAATATAACCCTTAAGAAAGGAGTGAGACTTCCTTGGATATCTCGGGACTCAGAGAAAGACAGCAGGGACCTATGTCGGTCTCCGAGCTGAATAGCTATATCAAGAATATGTTTGATTCAAGCCGTATGCTGTCGGCAATATCGGTAGTTGGCGAGATTTCCAATTTCAAATCTCACAGGACGGGTCACTTGTATTTTTCCGTTAAGGATGCCGAGGGACAGCTGAGAGCTGTAATGTTCAGGTCGGCGGCGCAGGGCTTGAAATTCAAGCCCGAAAACGGTATGAGAGTCATACTTCGCGGCTCGGTCAGCGTTTTCGTCCGTGACGGCACATATCAGATGTACGTCAGCTCAATGCAGCCCGACGGAGTCGGCTCGCTGTACCTGGCTTATGAGCAGCTTAAGGAGAGGCTCTCTGCCGAGGGCTTGTTCGACGAGAGCTATAAAAGACCGATTCCGCGCTTTCCCGAGCGAATAGGTGTGGTTACCTCGCCAACGGGCGCGGCGGTCAGGGATATAATCAACGTTCTTCGCCGCAGATACCCCTTGGCTAAGGTGTATATATATCCTGCTCTGGTGCAGGGCGCCTCGGCAGAGCCGAGTCTTATCAAGGGAATAGACTTTTTCGATAAAAGCAGGCTTGTCGACGTTGTAATAATAGGTCGCGGCGGCGGCTCGATAGAGGATTTGTGGGCGTTTAACGGCGAGGGGCTCGCCAGGCGGATTTTCTCCGCGACGGTTCCCGTCATTTCTGCTGTCGGACACGAGACGGATTTCACAATATGCGACTTCGTTTCCGACCTTCGCGCCCCGACACCGTCGGCGGCGGCTGAGCTTGCTACGCCGGATATACGCGAGCTGAGGAACGGTGTGCTCGATTATTCGGACAGATGCGACAGAGCTTTGCTACGGACGGTGGAGCGTATGGGAGAGCGGCTGCAGCGTTTGACTGAAAGAAGGGTTATTAAGAGCCCCGATGCAATATTGGAGCCGCATAAAATCCGGCTTGATAGCCTTAAGGGCGATGCTAAAGCCGCCTTTTCCGCCATCACCTCGGACGCGAGGATAAGAATGGCAGGGCTTGTCGGACAGGTCGAGGCTCTCAGCCCGCTCTCAGTGCTATCGCGCGGCTACTCGGTTGTCAGCAAGGGCGGAGAGCTTGTCAGAAATAAAACGCAGGTAGCAATAGGCGACAGCATCACGATCAGGCTGAAGGACGGCAGGATTTCTGCAGAGGTCACGGATGTTCCCGAAGATTAATTAGTATTCACGGAGTAACTTATGGAGAATAAAATGAAGTTTGAGGAGGCAATTCTGCTTCTTGAAAATAAGATAGCCGCACTTGAGAGCGGCGCGCTCGGCCTGGACGAGGCTATCTCGGTATACGAGGAGGCGATAGGTCTTATCCGTATATGTAACGACAGGCTTGAGGCAGCCGAGCAAAAGGTCAGGCTGCTCACCGAGGCGAGCGACGGTGCGGTTACTGACGCTCCCTTTGGAGATATAAATGAGGATTGACGTATATCTGTGCTCATCGGGTATTCTGTCGAGCAGGACAGAGGCTAAGAATATGATTGAGCTTGGAGCGGTTTTCGTCGACGGCAGACAGGTAACGCGACCTTCCTTTGATATAGACGGTCTTGAGGATAAAATTTTCATTGATAAATCAATGAAGAAATATGTCAGCCGCGGAGGAGTGAAGCTTGCAGGGGCACTTTCAGAATTCAAGGTTTCGCCTCTTGGAAAAAAATGTATCGACATAGGAGCATCGAGCGGTGGCTTCACGGATTGCCTTCTTCAAAACGGCGCTCTGCACGTTATTTCACTTGATTCCGGCTACGGACAGCTCGCCGAGAGCTTGAGAAGAGATAGTCGTGTCACGGTTATCGAAAGCTACAACGCCAGATATATCAAGCCATCCGACCTCGAATATCAACCCGAGCTTGCGGTTATGGACGTATCGTTCATCTCCGCTAAGTATATTATCGAGCCGCTTTTCGCCTGTCTTGCAGACGGGGCTGATTTCATCTGCCTTATCAAGCCGCAGTTTGAGGTTGGAAGAGGCGGTGTCGGAAAGGGCGGAATCGTCAAGGACGATAAGCTCCGTATGAATGCCGTTCGGGGCGTGGTTGAGTTCGCAACGGGCTGTGGATTTACCCATCTGGGTCTTATACAGTCGTCGATTAAGGGCGGGGACGGAAATATTGAATTTCTCGCTCACTTCAGAAAATAAAGGAGGGATGACCTTGAAAAAGGCGGTCATTATTCCAAACGTTAATAAGGATTCTGACTTATCTGTCACCGAAGCGGTGATAAATAAGATTTTTGATATCGGTATCGAGTGTTATCTGTCAGATGCCGTCAGCATTTTTTCCTGCGAGAGCAAGGTACATAGATACAGCGACTTTCCTCTTGATGCCGAGCTGATAATAGTCGTCGGCGGTGACGGCTCCGTTATTGACGCGTCAAGATACGCCGTGGCGTACGATATCCCCATTTTGGCTATCAATCTTGGCAGAGTCGGTTACCTTGCCGAGGTTGAGCCCGAGGAGCTTTCTGTGCTTGATAAGCTGATTTCGGGTGACTATCATATATTTGAGAAAATGCTTCTTACCGTGGACTGCGAGGGCGTAGACTGCTCTGAGGTATACGCGGTTAACGACGTCGTTATCTCGCACGAGGATTATCTTGGTATCTCCGAGATCGGTGTCGACGATTCTATCGGTAATTCGCTTTTCTACCGAGCTGACGGTGTTATATTATCAACGCCTCAGGGCTCGACGGCATACTCGCTCTCCGCGGGCGGTCCGATAGTGGCGCACGGCGTCGACTGTATTCTTCTCACACCCGTATGCACCCATTCCTTCTTCAACCGCTCGGTTATTTTCAATAGCTCGGAGCGGATTTGTGTGACGAACAGGGGAGCTGATACTCTTATCGTTACAGTTGACGGCAGACTTTTCCGCGAGCTTAAGGCTAAGGAGCGCTGTTATATCTCAAGGGCGAAAAAGCGGCTCAGAATGCTGACCTTTTCGGAGAACAGTATGTTTAGAAATCTATTCAGGAAAATGAAGCTATTGGAGGATATAGACTGATGAAAAATGCAAGGCAGAGGAAAATACTCGAAATTATCGAGGAGTTTGAAATCGGCACTCAGGAGTCGCTGATTGAAAAGCTGCGCGAGTTCGGCTTCGAGGCTACTCAGACCACGATATCAAGAGATATAAGACAGCTTCATCTTGTCAAGGGACCGACAGGAATGGGAACCTATAAGTACGTTGCCCCGAGCCCCGCTCAGACAAATCTTGTAACCGCGCATAGCTCGGCCCTGAGCGATTCTGTAATCAGAGTTGAGGTTTCGCAGAATATAGTGGTTATCAAAACCAATCCTGGTATGGCGAACGCCATCGGAGTATGTATTGATACTATGGCGATACGCGGAATTATCGGCTCGGTTGCGGGCGACGACACTATTCTTATAGTTGTCAAGGACAACGAAACCGGAGTTGAGGTGCGCGACTCGCTTCGAAGGTCTTTTTCAAAATAAACCTTTTCTCGAAAGGGAATTAAAATGCTGCTTTCTATACATATAGAGAACATTGCCGTCGTGAGATGTGCAAGTATTGATTTCTGTCGCGGGCTTGTCGCTATGACGGGCGAAACAGGCGCGGGAAAATCGGTAATTCTTGACAGCCTCGGTCTTCTCCTCGGCGCTCGCTCAGACAAGGAGCTTGTTCGAAGCGGAGAGAGCTCTGCGCTGGTGCAGGGTGTATTTGCCGATTTGTCCGAGCAGGTCGTAGAGCTTCTGTCACAGTACGGGATTTCTCCCGACGATGACGGATGTGTATTCATTCAGCGCACGCTGCGCGTCGACGGAAAATCTCAGATTAAAATTAACGGCGTGACGGTTAACCTTACCGTGCTGAGAGCCGTGTGCTCCTCGCTTGTGAATATACACGGGCAGAGCGATACGGGAGCCCTGATTGAGCCTTCAAAGCATCTTGAGCTCGTTGATATCTACGCCGATAACCTTCCTCTGCTTCTGGAATACAGGGAGATATATGAGGAGCTATGCGAGGCGAGGAGAAATATCGCCGACCAGTTCAAAAAGGAAAGTGAGCGCGAGCGCCTTAAGGAAATGCTCGCGTATCAGATAAAGGATATTGACTCCGCAGGGCTCCACGAGGGTGAGGAGGAGGAGCTCGTTGAGCGAAAGGTCAAGATAAAAAACAGCGAGAAAATCTCGAAGAACTGCGAGTTTGTCTACAAGGCGCTCAAGGGCAGTGAAAAGGGAAGCGTCTGCTACCTGCTTGGAAGGAGCGCCTCTGCGATAGCTCAGCTTTCGGGGGTTATCCCCTCGCTTTCCGAGTTGACCGACGAGCTTAACGATATGCTCTACCGAGCCGACGATATAGCGGAGCGCGTGCTTGCTCAGCTCGACGGTATTGACTCCGACCCGACCGAGACTCTCAACGGCATAGAGTCAAGGCTCGATAAAATCTCGAAGCTGAAAAGAAAATACGGCCTTACCGTCAAGGATATTCTTGATTTCAGAAGACGCGCGGCAGAGGAGTACGAAACGCTCGAAAACTACGAGGCGACCCTTGCCGAGCTTACCAAGAAGGAAAACGAGCTCTACGAAAAGGCAGTCGTTATAGCAGATAGGCTTCACCAAAGACGAGTATCGGGCGCCAGAGAGCTCGAGGTCAAGGTTAAGGAAAATCTCGAATTTCTCGATATGCCCAAGGTTGTTTTCTACGCCTCAATCAAGGAGGAGCCAGACGGCGAAAGAAAGCAGCTTAACGATACGGGATATGACCATATCGAGTTCTATATCAGCGCCAACAGGGGCGCTGAGCCTCAGTCGATTTCAAAGATAGCATCCGGAGGCGAGCTTGCTAGAATAATGCTCGCGCTCAAATGTATCATTTCGGACAAGGACGGCATTTCCACGCTTGTTTTTGATGAGATTGACTCGGGTGTGTCGGGAAAAACGGCGAGAAAGATTGGACTCAAGATGCGCGACTTGGCTCGCGGTGCTCAGGTTATCTGCGTCACGCACAGCGCGCAGATTGCATCTCTGGCAGAGCTGCATCTGCTTATCA
>JAFTST010000018.1 GCA_017467165.1 Clostridia bacterium
AGAAAACTACCGAAGCAGTTCTCTCCGTTCGACTTGAATGTGTTATGCACGCCGCCAGCGTTAATCCTGAGCCAGGATCAAACTCTCTAAAAAAATTGTATCTTAATTCCCGAAGGACTTAAAATCTTTTTTCAGAGCTATATTTTAATCTAGCTTCTTCTTACTTTTTGAGTTTCTTTTTTCAAAGTGTTATTAACGAGAATCTTTCGCACATCAATTATACCGAAGCATAATTTCCAGTGCCAAGAAAACTTCATGTTGTTCAATTTTCAATGAGCAAATCCTCACCTTCTCATAGGTGAGCCCTGTTATTATACTACATCATTTCTTAATTGTCAAGTGGTTTTTTCTACTTTTTAGTAATTTTTTATGATTTGACAAGCTTGTTTCCAAATTAATCCGGAGAATCCGCTTGTAAAAAAAGAAAACCGCCCTCAAAAGAGGGTGGTTGTTGAGAAGTCTCGTCCAAATATTTCAGCCAAAACGTCTTCTCCGGTATCGCGGAGTTCCCCGATACTAACCTGTTCAGGTCAAGTGGCAAATTTATTATAGCATAGGAGGTGATGAAATGTCAAGTGTATCTTCCGACTTTTAATTTTTTCAAGCTTTCTTGCATTAGTTAGGCGCATTTTTGAAAACTTAATTATAGGAGGCGAATTTTATGATTCTGGTTCTTGTCAGGACTATTGTAATTTATATCCTGCTTAATATTATGCTGAAAATTATGGGAAAGAGGCAGATTGGCGAGCTGGAGGTTAACGAGCTGGTGTCAACGCTCCTGATTTCCGAAATCGCCTCTGCTCCAATTACCGACGTGAATATTCCTATACTTTCGGCTATCGTTCCCATCGTTTTGATTTGTACGCTTGAAATCATCGTTGCATACGTGAAAAACAAGTCTGAGCTGATAAAGCGGGCTATCGAGGGAAAATCACTGTATATAATATATAAAGGAAGAGTTATTCAGAGGGTTCTCGACGAAAATCGCATTTCTATTAACGAGCTTCTCACCGAAATGCGTATACAGGGCATCGGTGATATTTCGGAGGTGGAATACGGGCTTCTCGAGCAAAACGGCAAGATTTCACTGCTCAAAAAGCAGGACAACAACGCGCAGGTTCTGGTTGCTGACGGAAGGGTTGACAGTGAGGCGCTCGTGCGACTCAATATGAGTGAGGACGAGGTGCTGAGGTATATCTCAGACAGGGGCTTATCGCTCGGGGAGGTTTTTCTTCTGACGGTGGATGATAAGGGAAAATACAATCTTTTGGTGAAGGAGGGGAAAAAATGAAGGGTTTTATCGTGGCTTTAGCGCTCGTTGCGGTTATAGCGCTGTGCGTTACGCTTAATACGGTATCGCTGGCTTCTATGATAGATGAGTTTGACAGGAAAATAGGAGAATGTGAGAGCAGCGAGGACTATCTTTTGCTCGAAGGGGATTATAACAGGCTTGTTTCGCTGATGGTGCTGACTGTTCCCGACGGGGCTCTGGAGGGGCTTGACAGGTTATACAACGGCTGTATAATTTCAGGCACGGAGGAAAACAAAATCTGCCTGCTCCTCAAGCTGAAGGAGATAAGGCAGATTGCTGTTTTTGATTTGAGGACGCTGTTTTAGCGGAAGTCGGTCATATCCTCGCGGTATGCACCGCACCTCATAATTGAATAGGACTCCTCGGTGAGCCTTGGATTTTTCAGTATTCCAACCGAGTCGCGAAGCGCGCGAATGATATACTCGGGATTCAAAAACGAGGACGGGTCGGCGCTGAGGACAGCATTGATATGGATAAGGCCGTCGCGGTAGGTTGCCCTCGCGGATTTTATCATAGGGGCGATATTGGTGGTGACGGTGGGCTCGCCCGGCTTGGTTTTCTTTTCAACCGTGACGCTGTCGGAAAGCAGAGCGCGCTCGCACTCGTCGGCGAGGCTGTCCGAGGCGTTATCTGTACAGATTATAAAATCGTACTCAAGCCATCTCAGCTCGGTAAGCTTCCCTTCCGTATAATAGGCGTCGAGCACCTGCATCTCGTCGGTCATATTCTCGTTGAGGCGAGCCTTTGCAAGCTCGGGGGAGATATCGTCGATGAGCCTGATGTCCATAAATTCGCACACGCTCTCGGTGCCTATGGAGAGGGGGGCGGCGAATATCATTTTCGGCTTGGGATTATAGCCCGCGGTATACCATACGGGGAGCTTGGCGCGGACGATAATTTTGTGCATTGTGCGGACTAAATCGAGGTGGGAGATGTATTGCAGGCTGCCCACCTTTTTAAATTTTACCCGAAGGGTAACGTATGGGTGATTTGGGGTCAGTTGCACCATCTGTTCTTACCTCCAAGCTTATTCGCGCCGCAGCCCGAGCAATGCTCCGCGCAGGAGGGGGTGGTTTTCGCCTCGTACGCCTTGCTTCTCTCGCGAAGAAGGAACTGCTTGGTTACTCCGCAGTCGATAATATCCCAGGGCAAAACCTCGTCAAGCCCAAAGCCGCGAGTGGTATAAAAGTCGGGGTCAACGCCCGCGCGGTCGAGCACGTCTATCCACTTATCGTAGTCGAAATACTCATCCCAGGCATCGAACATAAAGCCCTCCTCTACCGCGAGCGCGATAGCGGGAGCAAGTCGTCGGTCGCCTCTGGCGAGGACTGCTTCAATTCTCGAGACCTTGGCCTCGTGATAGTTGTACTTGATTTTTCTGTCGGTTATACAGCCGCGAAGATGCTTTTGCTTCTCAACGAGGCTCTCGAGGCTGTCCTGCGCCTCCCACTGAAACGGAGTAAATGGCTTCGGAACGAAGCAGGAAACGCTGACGGTGACGGATATCCCTCTCGGGCGCTCGCCCTTGGGGAGCTTGAAGTACGCGCCGACGACCTTCTTGGCAAGGTCGGCAATTCCCTCTATGTCCTCCATAGTTTCGGTGGGAAGTCCGTTCATAAAGTAGAGCTTGACGCTGCTCTTTCCGCCTCTGAAGGCGATGTCGACGGCGTGCATAAGGTCATCCTCGGTGACGTTTTTGTTGATGACGTCGCGCAGTCTCTGCGTGCCTGCCTCGGGGGCGAAGGTTAAGCCGCCCGTTCTGACTGAGGAAATCTTGTTCATAAGCTCCTCGGAGAAGCTGTCTATTCTCAGAGATGGCAGCGAGAGGCTGACGTGCGCCTCGTCGGTCCAGGAAAGCAGCTTGTCGGTCAGCTCTCTCAGCTCGGAGTAATCGCTGATTGAGAGAGATATGAGCGATATTTCGTCATAACCCGTGTTTTCGAAGAGGCATTTCGCGGTGTTGCAGAGTGTTTCGGGGCTTTTCTCCCTGATAGGACGGTAGACCATTCCCGCCTGACAGAAGCGACAGCCTCTGATACAGCCTCTGTATACCTCAAGGACAATTCTGTCGTGAACCGTTTCTACATAAGGCATAACGAGCTTCGTCGGATATGGCGCTTTATCAAGGTCGGCTATAACTCTCTTTTTGATTTTCGCGGGGACGTCCTCATACAGAGGCTTATATTCCCTGATAGTTCCGTCCTCGTTGTAGCTGACCTCATACAGCGAGGGGATATAGACGCCCTCTATGTGAGATGCGGCGCGCAGAAATGCCTCTCTCGTATAACTGCCGTTTTCCTTCATTGAGTTATAAAGATGGCAGATTTCGAGAAGAACCTCCTCGCCCTCGCCTACGTTGATAAGGTCGAAGAACTCGGCTATGGGCTCGGAATTATATACGCAGGGGCCGCCGCCGATAATGATGGGGGTATCCTCGCTTCTGTCGCGCGCCCATATCGGAATACCCGCGAGGCGAAGCATCTGCAGAGCCGTGGTGTAGCAGAGCTCATACTGAAGCGAGAAGCCAAGCATATCAAACTCAGTGAGGGGGTCGCCGCTCTCGACGGCTGTAAGAGAAATGTCGTATTCCTCCATTTTTTTCTTCATATCCTCCCAGGGCGCATATACCCGCTCGCACCAGACGTCCTTGTCGGAGTTGAGCACGTCGTAGAGGATACGGACGCCAAGGTTGGACATACCTATTTCATAGGTATCGGGGAAGCAAAATGCAAAGCGGCATTTCACCTCATCCTTGCTTTTGATTATTCGATTGTACTCTCCTCCTATGTATCTGCCCGGCTTGGATACCGATTTCAGCACGGAGGATAGGTTCTTGATTTCTGACATTTTTTCGTCCTTCTGGAATTATATTCTCATTCTGCTTCTGACGTACAGAACCACGCACCAGCCAATCTGCCAGAGCGAAAGTCCGCAGACTATTCCGGATGCGGCGGAAATCATACCGCCAAGCGAAAGGAGCACGGCAAGAGCCGCGCCAACCGCGGTGGAGATAAGCTCGGTTACAGCTAAGGTCGACTGAAAGGCGGTGTAGCGACGCGAAAGGAGAAGCATATTGATAGCGTTTTCCTTGTTTCCGAGGGTGACGAGCGGAGAGCTCAGGTGCCTGTACGTCTTCGTCTCGAGCGAGGCGGGTCTGCCGCGGCGCATAACCCTCATAGCATCGTCGCCGAGGGTGAGTATTTTCAACAGCTCGTTGCTGATATTCGGGTCGCGCGTATAAACAAGGGGGATGATTTTCTGCTCCTTCAGGAACGGAAGAATCATAGTAAATTCCTCGCTGAAGGAATATCTTATGTGGAACTTGACGTATACCGCGCCGTCCTCCGCGCCGTACATAATTCGGGTCGAGTCGGTGGTTGAGCTACCTGTTCGGTAATCGTCATCGGGTATGGAAATACCGTTTCTGCGCATATATTCCTCGGTACCCGCGCAGATTCGGTGTCCCGAAAGCATACCGCAAATTCCGTCCGACTCAACGACAACGTCACTAGCGGAGTCCGACCTTCTCGCCAGGGCGGCGGTGAAAACCGCGTTGAGAGGTCCTCCGACCACGGAAAAGAGTGAATACATCTGCTCCATAGCCTTGGCGGTGTTATATACCCTTCCGTAGAGGTGTACCTTCCTGATGCTGACGTCCTCCGTACCGAATATTTCGGTATCCTCGTACGCTATAACGTCAATGTCAGCTCCCTCGTATATTGCTCCCTCGCCGACGAAGGCGTTGCCCTCCTTGCCTGCAACGACGGAAGCCTGCTTATACGGCAGCTTGTGCGAGAGGATAGAAAAGGCGGGGGTGGAAACGAGGTATACCACAAGGAAGGACTGAGCGGCATACAAGAGCGATTTTCCAAATATAAAATAGGATACTATCGATGTAACCATCGCCGCGGCAAAAGCTGCGGCTATGATAAGTATATTGTTTTTGGTGTTTTCGACGGTTTTTGAGCTGTTGGAATAAAAGTCGGACACAAATCCCGTGCGGAACATTCTCGCGGTCTTGGACTTGTACTCGTCTACCACGCCGTCAAGGGCGATATTCTCGCGGGGGAGCTCCCTTGTGAGCTTTTTGATAAGCACACTCTTAACAGAGCTCTTGGCACAAAGCTTGAAGGCGGAGTAATCTCCCTTCACTCTGTAAAGAGTGGCAAGGATAGCGGCTAATGCCTGTATGCCGTATAGCATACCGAAGCAGAGATATTCAACCGAGTGGGACCTATACACGATAAAGGTATACGCAAGAAGCGCGACAATCGACGGTATCAGGGCAAGCTCGGGAAAAATCCTTCCGCGTGCAAGGGCGCAAGCCGCGTGTACAATTTCGGGAAGGACAAGCACCGATATACAGATAATGAAGGCTAAGTCTATAACCGAATAGCCCGCGGGGCTGACGTGCACGCCGATAAGCTCGAGAGCTCCTATATTCAGAAGCCCGAGTATTTCGACTGCGGACATAGCGAGGAATATCAAAATAACCGCTATGAGTCTGACTCTCACTGCCATAAGAGTATCAAGGAACTTGTCCTTGAAGTTATCCCTCTGGATAGGCGAGATAAATTCGTGCTTCACCTTAGGGCCTGTAACCTGGATGTCGGGGGTATCGTCGTCATCAGAATAACCTTGGGGAAGCATATATTCCTCAGGGTCGGGAATATCGTATTCGGAGGCATCCTTGAGTGCCTTTTTCTCGGGCTCGGGCTCGGGCTCGATATTCGGCTCGGGAGTCGGCTCATTTTCGGGTGTGGGCGGCTCTGTGGGCGCTTTTTCGTCGTGCGCCACCTCGTTTTTTTCAAGCGGAGCCTCGTTTTGCTCCTCCGTATCGAATTTGAAAACTGTAATGCTGTCATCGTTGTGCTCAGGCTTATTCCCTGCGCCCGAGGATACGACAACGCGCTCTATTCCGGCGTCCTCTCCGATTTCTGCGGTGGGGTCAACGTATTCGTTGTCAGGGGCGGTCGCATTCTTGTCGGATACCGAGCCCGATGACCTTATATGATAATTATCGCTGACGTCGGTAAATCGAGGCAGGTAGGTAGTACGCACACCGGAGGGCAAGCTCGCGTTCTCGTGGGTGTCGACAACATCAAAAACGTTTGGCATAATGTCTGCTTCAACCGTCAATTCCACCTCGGGCTCGGCTATTGTGGGCTCGGGCTCGGGTGTGCTTTCGGGTTCGGGAGCGGACTCGTTTTTTTCCTGCGCGCTATCCTCGGCGCCATCTATGGCAATCTCGAACTCAAGGGCGCAAACCGGCTCTCCGCCAACAGTTGAGTCTACCGAGATGATAACCTCGGAGTCGGGGGATTCGTTTGAAATATTCTTTTCTTCTGTATTCACCTTCAGCCCTCCTCGTTTCTCTGTCTGGCAACCTCGGTGAGAATTACCGCGGCGGCGCAGGATACGTTCATAGAATTAACCTGTCCGTACATTTTTATAGACACTACGAAGTCGCATTTTTCCTTGACGAGCCTTGATATACCAAAGCCCTCGCTTCCCATAACGATAACCGACGCGCCCTTCATATCCGTCTTTCTGCACTCGGTGCCGTCCATATCCGCGGCGTACGCCCAGATGCCCCTCTCCTTGAGCTCGTCGAGGGTGACGGCGAGATTTGTAACCTTGGCTACGCGCATATGCATTAGCGCGCCTGCTGAGGACTTCGCCACTGTTGAGGTAAGGCCAACCGCACGCCTTTTCGGAATAATAACGCCGTGCGCACCACAGCACTCTGCGGTGCGGATAATGGCTCCGAGGTTGTGTGGGTCCTCTATTCCGTCGCACATAACGATAAATGGCGGCTCACCCTTGCTCTCTGCGTAGGCGAGAATTTCATCAACGGTAGAATAATTAGCCTCTGAGGCGATGGCAACGACGCCCTGGTGCTTTCCGCCGTGGGTGAGCTCGTCAAGCCTCGCTCTGTCACGCTCAAAAATCGGTATTCCGCGCTCCGATGCGATACCGAGAATAAGATTGACCGAGCCCTCGCGCTCGCCCGATGAAATGAAAAGCTTATCTACGTCGCGACCGCTCTCAAGAAGCTCTCTCACGGCGTTTCTTCCGAAGATAACGTTTTCATCGGGTATGGAGTGCGCTTCCCTGTTCTCTCTTCTGTCGCGGCCGTAGCCTTTTTTCCCTTGGCGGCCTGTGCCATATCTATTTTTATTGTTCTTTTCCATTTCAAATTCCTGCTTTGTACATATTTTGACATTTATCATTATAGCACAGAATTTCGCATTTGTACAGATTTTTCGATATATTTTTAAAATAAGGATTTGTATTTTGATTTGAAAAATCAAATCCACGCCAATCAAGGACAAGACAAAATAAAAAACACCGTGAAATACACGGTGTTTTTTGGGCGCTCAACCTACTTGGCTGTGGGAAAAGGCAAATCAGCCTTCCTTTTTAGCTGCAAAGCACTCGCTGCAGTAAACGGGCTTACCTTCGGTGGGCTTGAAGGGCACTTGGCACTCCTTGCCGCAAACTGCGCAAACTGCGGGGAACATTTCTCTTTCACCCTTCTGCGCATTCTTTCTTGCAGCACGGCACTCCTTGCATCTGGTAGGCTTGTTCTCGAAGCCCTTGGATGCGTAGAACTCCTGCTCACCAGCGGTGAACACGAACTCGTTGCCACATTCCCTACACTTTAATGTCTCGTCCTGGTACATGTGTTCTCTCTTTCCTTTTAGGTATAATATTATTTTGCCCTAGACGGATTCCAACCGACGCCTTTGTAAAAACCAACGCTCTCCCTTAAGCTACACGGGCATATAGGCTATTCATTCGCGGCGGGATGGCATACCATCACGCAGCTTCTTCGTAATGCGCGACTTCGCATTATTAACCGATTTGGCAGAGGTGTCGAGGATAGAGGAAATTTCCCTCGTCTTATATCCCTTCATCCAAAGAACCAAAACCTTATATTCAAGCTGAGACAAGAGTCCGCGAGCCTCCGAAAGAAAGCCCTCGCGCTCCTCCTCGCGCAGAATCCGCTCAACTATACCGCTTGATACCGCTATGCTGTCGACGTCCTCATCCGAAATCGGCAGATCCCACAGTTCTCTTATTCGCAGAGAATCATACAGCAAGCGGGTGATACATATCTTCGCATACAAGCCGAAGGTCACTCCATCCTGGTCTACGTTGTATGAGAGAGCCGCATTGTACAAGCCGATGCGAGCCTCTGCCTCATATTCGGCGACGGGAAGCGAAAGCCTGCGGATGCAGGAAATAATAAGAGGTGTATAGTGAGCTACAAGAAGCTCAAAGGCACTGTCGTCGTGCATTCTGACACGCTCAAGAAGTGCTGTGAGCTCGTCCCTTTTCAACTTATTCATATATTCCGCCCTTGAATGTAAATTAATTATATATTTTAAAGATTTAGTTGTCAAGGGTTTTGTAAAAAAAAATTAACAAAATCTTTTATTTTTTTACAAAAATAACAACCCAATCGCGCGAATTTTTGTGAAAATACACGAAAAAGTCCTATCAGGATATATATTCGAGCTTTCCCGTGACGGAAAAGAGCACGCCCCTGTACACTCCGTCCGGCTTGGCGTCGTAATTTTTCTTGATAAGCTCCGCCTCCTTGAGAGAATTGACGGTCACAGAGGTGCTCATAACCTCTCCGTATCTGTCAAAGGCCTCCATCGTGACGCGATAGCGCTTGCTCGGCGTTTCGGTAATATAAGAATTTACACGAGCTCCGCTTTTTGACAGCGATATGTAGCGTATCGCCACTCTTAAGCTCCTCTCTCTGAAATTCTTATCAAGATTGTCATAAAGCTCCGCCGCGACAAGTCTGCCCTTGTCGGATATCATATAATATCTGACGCCGTCAACCTCGTCATAGAGCAAATGTCCGCTCTCGGACAGCTGCCTTAAGCACTCGTCGTAGTCGAGAGTAATTTCATTAGTGTTTTCCTCAACTATTTTAATTATAGTTTCGTGCTCCAGGGGATAACCAAGGTTGTCCATTAGGAAAAGAATGAACACCTTCATATCCGTGGTAGTATTTAATTCAAATTCCTTTTGCTTTTTCATATACACTCCGATTTTGTTACAAAAACCGTGGAAGCTGTTGCAATCCACGGTTTATATTTTTATTCCTCGGGAAGATACTTCTTGTAATTTCTCTGCTTCATATCCGTGAAGATGAGATTACCGAAGGCATCGACGTCTACTCGGGAAATGTCCTTTGATTCAAAGGCAAAGGTTTCGTTAAACAGAATGGGGCAGACGGGCAACGCCTCGCAAAGAAGCTTTTCCGCCTTTTCGAGATACTCCGCCCTCTTGTCGCCTGTCGACTTGTAGGCGCTGTTCATAACCGAGTCATAGGAGGCAGAATACCAGCCTGATATATTGGTGCGAGCCGCTCTGTTGACAGCGTCGTATCCGCCGCCGCCGAGCACGGACGAGAATGCGCAAAGTCCAACGAAGGAGTCGGTGGTATAAAGCTGCCAATCTACAGCAAGAACGTCAAAATCGTAGTTTCCGAGCGCCGCCTCCTTGACAAGCCACTGAATACCGGAGTCGGTTATCTCGTTTTCCTGAATGACCGACTCAACGGGCTCTGCGTACTTGACGGTGACCTTGAAGCCAAGCTCCTCCCACGCGGCAGCCGCAAGCTCTGCGATAACCCTGCCCTCCTCGTTATCGTCAACGGTGAGAGTAAATCTCTTTTCCGCGGGGGTAAGCTCAACTCCGGAAAGAAGCTCACGAGCCGCCTCCATATTATCGGTGGTCGAAATAAGCTCCTCAGAAGAGCCGCCCATAAAATCTGGGATAAATCCGTTCGCAGCCTTACCGAAGGTAACAGCGTCGGCTATCGCCTCACGGTCAAGCGCGAGGGAGAGTGCCTGTCTGACCTTGGGGTTCGCAAAGGTGGGATTGTTGGTATTGAAAACGTATGTATAAACCGAGGTGTCGTCGAAACGGTCAGCCTTATCATTATTAGCCGCGCGATCAGCCATAGACGCGTCGGTCATATAAAAGACGGTTTTATTTTCGATATCAGCATAGCTGACCTCAACCTCCTCGCCAGATACGGTAAACTCAGCCTTAAGCTTGCCGGGATTAACCTTGTTGTCGTAATCCTTCTTTTCGGGGTTCTGGTGATAGCCAACGTTTCTGGCAAGAGTGATAGCGCCCGTGGTGGTATCGAGGGTCGAAATCTTGAACGGACCGTTGAAAACCATAGTGCTGACGAGCTTACTCCAATAGGTTGGAGCTATGGAGGCTATCTTGCTCTTGACGGGGGATGCGGCAACTGAGGCAAGATTGTAGAGCAGCTGCTCGTAATCAGCGCCCTCGCGGTAGGTGATGGTTATCTGATAGTTTTCGGAGGCGACGAAGCCAACGTCGGAGACTGACACGGCTCCGCTCTTGGCAGCTGCGGCATTTTCAATATCGTAGAAAAGCGCGGCGGCGGGGTTAGGATTATTGGGATTGAGAATTCTGTCGCGGATAGCATACACGTAGTCACCTGCTGTGACTCTGGAATTGTCAGACCAATAGGTTTCGCGCAGGTCGATGACTATCTTGCGCTCATCCTTGTCAACGTCATATTTCTTCGCAGCTGCCTTTTCGAGTCTTCCCTTTTCATCAACCTTGAAAAGCGGCTCATAAAGCAGGCTCATAAGCTGGTCGGCGTTGCTGTCAGCGTAATAATCCGACGGATCAAAATCATAAACGCCCGAGCCGAGATATACAGCAATCTCTGCGCCGTCATTCTTGGGTGCGCAGGCGGTAAAGACGGTGACGCATCCTACGAGCATAGCTACTGAAAGAAGCAGACTAAAAATCCTTTTCATATTTCCTCCAAAAACAAATTGCGAAAGTTTTACCCCTACATTTTAGCACATAATGCGCTTTTTTTCAATGTAAAAATGCAATTCCCCGAATTTTCGTTGAGGTGCACAAAGTTTTTGTATATTTTTATGTTTAGTTATACATATGCGAGTTCAAAATAGAGGTGGCTGAATTTGATAAAAGGAGAAGGATATGGAAAAATTTGTTTTCAAGAATAACGACCCGGGCGGATATTCAGATCTTGCCGCAGAAAGACGGCGCGCGGATTTATCGGTTGAGGGTATCAGCTTTCGAAAGGATCGCGCGGAGTTTGGCTTCTGGGAGAGGATAACCGTATCAGGAAGGAAGGCTGAGGAGGCAATAGGCAGACCCGAAGGAATATATGATACCCTCAACCTGCCGAGAATGGCTCATCTTGACATAGATGAAATCGAGGATGCGGCAAACGAGGTTGCGAAGGAGCTGTGCAGACTATGCGACAGAAAAAGCATTATTCCGGAGAGAATTCTGGTGGTTGGCTTAGGAAATCAGGAGCTCACCGCCGATTCAATAGGCCCAAAAAGCGCAGATGAGGTCGAAGCAACCCTGCATATACTGAAAGAGGACAGAGATCTTTTTTATTCACTCGAGTGCTCACAGATTGCCGTGATTAAGCCGGGGGTAAAAAGCGCAAGCGGGCTTGACGCTCACGATGTCGTCCACTCTATAAGCGCGAGGCTTCACCCCGACCTGATAATCGCTATAGATTCCCTTGCGGCAAGAGATCCTGCGAGAATTGGCACTACGGTACAAATTTGTGACACGGGTATACATCCGGGCTCGGGAATAGGAAATCAAAGGCGCGGCATAAGCTCGGAAACGCTTGGTGTGCCTGTTATCGCAATAGGCGTTCCAACGGTAATTAACTCCCGTATGTTCGTCGTGGAAAACGGGGAGGCAAGAGCGTTAAAGAAGGAGGAGGGTATGTTTATCGCACCCTACGAGATAGGTGACCTTGCTAAAAACGCAGCAAGGATAATAGGCGGTGGTATAAATCAGGCTTTTGGGCTTGGAGCATAGGTATTGACTATTTGTCTATGAGGTGGTAAAATGAAGAAAAAACCACCAAAGAGGACGAAAATGAATCTTGAAGAAAAGAAAATAGAGCGGGAAGAGATATATGACGGAGCCGTGCTCCACGTGGTTAAGGATAGGGTGGAGCTACCCAACGGAGAGAGCTCGTACAGAGAGTTCTGCCTTCATATCGGGGCAGTATCCGTTATACCTATTCTTGATGACAACAGAGTAATTATGGAGAGACAGTACAGATATGCTCACGGCAGAGTTTTTCTCGAAATTCCGGGTGGCAAGCTTGATTCACCCGACGAGGAACACGAGGAAGCGGTAAGGAGAGAGCTTCGCGAGGAGACAGGCGCTGTCGCTGAAAGGTTGACCTTCCTTGGCAGACTTGATACCACACCTGCTCTGATTGACGAGAAGATTTATCTTTATATGGCAGAAGGTCTGAGCTTCAGCGAAAGAGAGCTTGACGAGGATGAGTTCCTTGACGTGGAGCTGATACCGCTTGTTGAGCTTGTCGATATGGTTATGAGTGGTGAAATATGTGACGGAAAGACTCAGATAGCCATTCTCAAGGCGGCGAAGCTAAAAGGATTGTTGTAAATAATAATTTACATTTCTTCGCCTATTTTTTGAATTACAGGCAATCCGTGTTAAATTTAACTCTCGCGCAGCAAAAAACAGCAAGCATAAAAAAATTGCTTGCTGTTTTTTCTTTTTTCATTGAAACAGAGGAAAATCAATACACGAATTCAAACTCGAAGTCGTATATATTAACCGTATCTCCCTCCTCGATGCCTGCCTCGCGAAGCATATCGAACACTCCGTTTTTGGCAAGGACGCGCTGGAAGAAGCTCAGCGACTCATAGTCGGAGAAATTAATCTGACCCATAAAGTTGTAGAGCCACTCTCCCTCGACGAAGTACTTTCCGTTTTCTTTCCTTATATGAGTTTCTCGGACGCCTGCAGAGTTCTTGAGCGCCTCCTCCTCGGGGGAGTATTCTGCTTCGTACACAGTCAGGGGCGGCAACTCCTTGAGCTTCTCCGCGGTAACTCTGACAAGCTCTTCCAGATTTTCTCCCGTGTATGCCGAGACGTAGACAAAGGGTCGGCCAAGCGCTATACACTTTTCTTCAAACCTTTCAAATATCTCGTCCTCTCGGTCGAGCGAGTCTATCTTATTCGCCACCATAATCTGCGGGCGAGCTGAAAGATTTTCAGAATATCTTGAAAGCTCGGTATCTATCTTATCAATATCGTCTATGGGGTCTCTGCCGTCCGTGCCTGCTAGGTCTACAACGTGTAAAAGCAGGCGGCACCTGTCAACGTGACGCAGAAAGGCGTGACCAAGTCCAAGACCGTCGGATGCGCCCTCTATAAGTCCGGGTATATCCGCGGCAAGAAATCCTCTTCCCTCTCCAACGCTGACTACACCGAGGTTGGGTGAGAGGGTGGTGAAATGATAATTTGCAATTTTAGGCTTGGCTGAGGAAATCTCGGACAGAATTGAGGACTTTCCTACGTTTGGAAACCCTATAAGTCCGACCTCGGCTAGCATTTTGAGCTCAAGGAGCACTTCCCTCTCCTCGCCCTTGGTGCCGCTCTTGGCAAAGCGGGGTATCTGCCTTGTCGGAGTGGCAAAGTGACGGTTACCCCATCCGCCTCTGCCGCCCTTGCAAAGCACGTATTCGTCGGCGGTCGCCATATCGAAGATAACCTTACCCGTTTCGACGTCCTTGATAAGCGTGCCCTCGGGAACGAGAACGATAACGTCAGAGCCGTTCTTTCCGTGCATTTTTCCGCCCTTGCCGTTTTCGCCGTTTTCGGCAACAAATTTTCTCTTGTATCTGAAGGCAAGCAGAGTATTCGCGCCCTTATCAATTCGGAAGATGATGCTTCCGCCTCTGCCTCCGTCGCCTCCGTCGGGTCCGCCCGCCGCAACGTATTTCTCGCGGTGGAAGGAAACTGCGCCGTTACCGCCGTCACCCGCCTTGACATATATTTTGATGTTGTCTATAAACATTCCTTCACCTCTCTCAGAGCCCTGTGGTTTCGTCGCCCTTCTGTCTGATAATCATTCGTATAGGCGTGCCCTCAAAGCCAAAGGTATCTCTCAGGCAGTTTTCAAGATATCTTCGGTATGAGAAGTGGAAAAGCTCCTCGGAGTTGCAGAAGATAACGAACGTGGGGGGCGCCACGGATGCCTGTGTCATATAGTAAATTTTCAGCCTCTTGCCCTTATCCGACGGGGGCTGAACTCTCGTGGTAGCATCGCTGAGCAGATCGTTGAGCATACCTGTGGTAACTCTGCGATGAGCCTCGGCATAGACCTTATTGATAAGCTCGTAGATATGAGCGACGCGCTGTCCTGTAAGCGCTGAAACGTAGATAATCGGCGCGTAGGGCATATAAGCCAGAGCAATTCTGACGTCCTTGTTAAAGCTATTGACCGTGCTGTTATCCTTTTCTATCATATCCCACTTGTTGATAACGATAATAACAGCCTTTCCCGCCTCGTGGGCGATACCCGCTATTCTCTCATCCTGCTCGGTAACACCGTCGTTGGCGTCAATCATAAGAAGGCACACGTCCGCTCTCTCTACTGCCATATTGGCGCGGAGAACGCTGAATTTCTCAATTCTGTCCTCAACCTTCGAGTGACGGCGGATACCTGCGGTATCAATGAAGTTATAGATGCCGTGGGCGTTTTCAACTCTCGTATCGACTGCGTCGCGGGTGGTTCCTGCTATATCCGAAACTATAACCCTGTCCTCGCCGCACATACGGTTGATAATGGAGGACTTACCCGCGTTGGGCTTTCCTATAACGGCAACGTTGATAACCCCCTCGTCCTCTGCCTCGTCATCCTCAAACTGACATTCCTCAACGATAGCGTCGAGAAGGTCGCCCGTACCAGAGCCGTGAAGAGAGGAGAGCGCGATAGGCTCGCGGTCGAAGCCAAGCTCGTAGAACTCATAGAACTCAAAGGGTGGCTCGCCTATGCGGTCCATCTTATTGACTGCGACTATTATCGGCTTTCCCGATTTTTTCAGCATAATAGCAATATCGCGGTCGTCCGCGAGCAGGCCCGCTCTGATATCGCACATAAATACTATAACGTCCGCGCTGGCAATGGCTATTTCTGCCTGGTTTCGCATCTGCTTAAGAATCGTATCCTCGCTCTTGGGCTCAATTCCGCCCGTGTCAATGAGGATAAAGCGACGCTCGTTCCATTCCGCCTCGGCGTAGATGCGGTCGCGGGTAACGCCCGGGACGTCCTCAACAATGGATCTGCGCTCGCCTATCAGCTTATTGAAAAGAGTACTTTTTCCAACGTTGGGTCTGCCAACGATGGCTACTATCGGTTTTGACATAAATACCTACCTTTCCGTCACTCACAGAGAGTGACACCTAATATTGCCTCCGCGAAGTCGTAGCCGTCGTTGTCAACGGTGCGCACCTCGCATCCAAGGCAACGCTTGAGCTCAGTAAGGGTTGTTCCGCAGAGGAACAGCTCGTCGCCGTGGCGCAAGCAGGATGAGGGCAAAAGGAGAATATCTCCTATCTCCCTGCCGCTTAGCTGCTCGCATATATCCTTGCCCGTAAGAAGTCCCGAAACGGTAACGCTCTCACCGAAAAAGTTGTTGATAATCCTCACAACGTTGATTTTGATTTTCGGACAAAGGCGCTCTAAAACTCCGGCTGACGCAGAAATCATATCAAACGACGCGGCGCCCGTAGCTACCGTCACTACTCTGCCGTCCTTAACCCGCGGCAAAGCTCTCTCAATATCCGAGACCGCCACGCCAAGCTCGTCCGAAAAGCTGCGGAGCATTCCAACTCCGTTTTCAATCTGAGGATATTCCTCATAATATTCCGTCGGAGGCAGAGGAAGCTCTGCCTTGAGATACAGCTCGTCCGCAGAAAAGAACTGTCGCGAGCCATAGCGGGAAAGCTGCTTTTCGGCGTATTCGTCGACAATGGAGATAATGTCTCTCGCCTCATCCCTTGTGAAATCAGAAAGGGGATAGAGCCCCTCTCTGTGCTTGGTAAGTCCGGCGGGAACTATCGACACGCTATCCATATATGGATAATAATCCGCGAGGTCCGAAAGAGTGCGGCGAAGCTCGTCCCCGTCGTTGACTCCGCGGCAAAGAACTATCTGTCCGTGCATTTTCAGTCCCGCCGACCTGAAATCGTCAAGATATTTCAAGACCTCGCCCGAGCGCTTGTTTTTCATCATTCTGACTCTCAGCTCAGGATTGGTCGTATGGATAGATATATTAATAGGGGATATGCGCATCTTAACTATGCGGCGCACGTCATCCTCGGACATATTCGTAAGTGTAATATAATTTCCGTGTATGAAAGAAAGTCTTGAGTCGTCGTCCTTGAAGTAGAGAGTATCCCTGAGTCCCTTCGGATTCTGGTCTATGAAGCAGAAGATGCACCCGTTTCTGCAGGAATGCTTTCCGTCCATAAGCGCGCTCTCAAACTCAAGACCGATATCATCATACTCGCCCTTCTTGATTCTGACGCTTTTTTTTCTGTTGCCTCGCTCTACCGTAACAACCACGACCTTTTCGGTAAGATAAAAGCGATAGTCAAGCACGTCGCTTATCTCGTTGCCGTTGATTGAAAGAAGCGTATCGCCAACCTTAATTCCCTTTTTCTGTGCGAGCGAGCCGCATTCGATTCCTGTAATTTTGACCATAGTTATTCCTCCGTCACGGCTTCTGCATCTTCATTGGTGATAGTAAGCGCTTTCTGACAAGTCGCGCCAAAAGACATATGACGCAGATAACCAGAAGAGCAAGACAGAAAAATGTAATAAATCCACCTATATCAATCCATACATCACTTATAGCTGGACCTCTATCGGAGAAAATCTGTATGCTCTCGTCGATAAAGCCTACAAAAAGCGGCAGAAGCAACGCGAGAGGCGCTCTGCGAAGGCGACCTCGCTCGTAGAGAGCAATATATAGCGCAACCTCGATGCCAAGCATTCCGTATTCGGTGAAGTGAGCGATTTTTCTGATATACTGGTCAACGAAATTGTACGTCTTCGAGCCCTCGGGCAAAACCTCCAGAATAGCATCCTTGATGGCATCGCTCTGCTCCTGAGACTCATCCTTGGGGAGCATAGAATTGACGAATATGAAAGCGACGGTGCCTATCATCAAGGCAATCAACAGTATTCTGAATATTTTAGCGAGCCTCGTGATATCCATCGCTCCTCCTTCTTATTTTCCTCCGCCTATGCGCTCAGCGCGGCGAATAATATCAAGCTTTTCTGTATTTTCCAGCGCCTCAAGCATATAGGGCGCCTCGGTTTCAAGATAAACCATAGCCTCGCGCGAGCCCTCAGCGGCGGCTATAAGCATAAGGTTATTTCCTCTGTCGCGGTTGAAATCCGTGCCAAGACCGTCAATAAAGCATCTGGCATAGAGGAATTTTCCTCTGCGGGAGAGCTCCTCAACGTAGTCGGGCGAATGTCTTGCCGCCATTCTGAAGTATTCAAAGGCGCTGACGGGGTCAAAGCGCACCGCGCGGATGCGGCTCTCCTCGTCCTCCTCAAGATCCTCGACCTCTCCATCTATGTAGGCGAATGGGTCCCTGTACTCCGCGGTGTGATATGGGATACGGGAGATGGATATTATATCGGGCTCAAAAACCGAGCCGATAGTGTGGGCTATACCCAGATAGAGCTGAGCCTCTATGATATCCATTCCTGCGGCGTCCTGCATATACTCCACGAATTTTCGGTAGTCGCGCGGAGCACCTACGCCGTGAAGATGCATTATAGCGAGGTTATACGCCGCCTCGCCGATTCGCGTAGAAGCGTATATGTAGAAGCTACGGGCTCGATTTGGGTCACGGTCGGTGCCGATGCCCTTCGCAAGCATATAGGCGTAGTTAAACGCCGCCTCGGCATCTCCCTCTGCGGCTCCCTCGTAGAAATAGTCGAGAGCGGCCTTATAGTCGCCGTCAAGGAATCTGACGACGCCAACCTTAACGTCATACATTTTTATTCTCCAAGCCTCAGCCTATCGTATACTTGGTTCCCTCTCTGGTATCAAGAAGGGTTACTCCCTTTTCAAGAAGCTCTTGTCTGAGACGGTCTGCCTCGGCAAAATTCTTTTCCTTCTTGGCAAGTCTGCGCGCCTCTATGCGCTCCTCGATATAGGCGACAAAATCAGCGGATGCCTCGGGCTCCTTTTCCTGGTTTTCCGCCGCCTCTATAAGACCGAGAGAGAGTACCTTCTCAAAATCACGGATAAGAGCCAGCTTGGTGTCGTCATTGGTATCCAGCTTGAAAACGTCATAGAGCGCTGTAACTGCAAGCGAGGTATTGAGGTCGTTGTCAAGGGC
>JAFTST010000019.1 GCA_017467165.1 Clostridia bacterium
AGGTGAGCTCGCCGAATGGCTTCATGATTGCCGCGGCGCACACCGACAGTCCCGCCTTCCGCGTTAAGCTCAGCGGGGAGAAAAAAGGAGTATATTCGAGGCTCGACGTCGAGAAATACGGCGGAATGATATATTATTCCTGGCTCGACAGGCCCTTGTCAGTCGCGGGAAGGGTTGTGGTCAGAACCGAAGGCGGCGCTGAGGTCAGGCTTATCAATATCGACCGCGACCTTGTGTCAATTCCCAGCCTTGCCATACACCTCAATCGCACGGTCAACGACGGCGCGGCATTGAATCCAGCCAGAGATATGCTCCCCATGTATTCGCTTGGCGAGGCTGACCTTGCCTCTACCGTTGCAGAATCTGCCTCGGTGAAAAAGGAGGATATTCTCTCGCACGACCTGTTTTTGTACTGCAGAGACGAGGGCAGGGTATTCGGAGAGCGTGGCGAGTTCATTCTTTGTCCGAGGCTTGACGACCTCGAGAGCGTCTATGCCGCGACGGAGGGCTTCCTCAAGGCGGATGAGTCCCAATCGATGCCCGTGCTGGCTATATTCGATAACGAGGAGGTAGGCTCCGAAACCAAGCAGGGCGCCGCCTCTACCTTCCTGCGCGATACGCTCAGCCGCGCCGTAGCCTCCGAGGAAAGCTATCTTCGCGCCATAGCCTCGGGAATGATGCTCAGCATCGACAACGCCCACGCGATTCACCCCAACCGCCCCGAGATGTCCGACCCTCAGAACGCTCCCGTGCTTGGCGGCGGTATAGTGGTTAAATTCAACGCCAGCCAGAGATACGCCACAGACGGAATATCGCACGGTATATTCGTCGCTCTGTGCGAGAGAGAGGGAATCAGACATCAGCGCTACTACAACCGCGCAGACCTTCCCGGAGGCTCCACCCTCGGCTCAATTTCCGACACCAGAGTTTCGGTTCCGACGGTGGATATAGGCTTCCCGCAGCTCGCTATGCACTCTGCTAACGAAACGGCGGCTGTAAGCGACCTCGATGATATGATTAGCGCCACCCGTGCGTTCTTTTCCGCCTCTATCTCGGCGAAGGGAAACAGCTTTGAATTTTAATTTTCAGCTAAAAAATGCCCACTATGAATTACATTTCATAGTGGGCTGAATTCATTTATTGGGTTTTTCTTCCTCGATGTCGGAAAGGCACACCTCGCGATAGGTTGCAGTCATATATTTTTTCGTCATAACCGCTTCCGAGCCAAGAAGCTTGATATCGAGCATAACCCTTTCGACGAAGGCGAGAGTTTTCGGGTTTCCGCGCACTATTCTGCCGCGTCTTATCCAGTGGTCAAGAGGGAGCTCGTCTGTGTAGCTCTTTCCCGCGTATATCCTCGTTGCCGCCAGCTTGTCACACACGCACTCGACCGCATATTTGTACGGCATCAGAGGATGCTCCTCACAGTCGTCGTCCTGCCAATATTCTATATGGTGCTTGTTTCTGCCCTTGTGATGAAGCCACGCCTTGCTGTATCCGACATCCTCTCTGCACGCGCCGATAGGGGAGCGGTAGCCGCGATAATATTTCACACTCTCGAAAAACTCGGTTGGCGAAAACTTGGATAAATCGTGCACCAGACCACGCCAGAGTATACCGCACCTTGCGCAGTTTCTGAGAACCGCCCATCTGTGCCTCGTTACTACCGACAGGTGACGAAAAAAGTTTTTGATATACATATCCTACCTCGGTTTGTTGGTGTCAGGGCTCCGTGACTCTGACCCGTAGCCTGACTTTTCTTATATTATAACCCCGTTTTTTCAAATAGTCAAGTCCGTCCTTTTTTTCAAGCTGTATAATTGACTGTTTTTCTGAGTTATGATATACTATGTGTACCGATAAAGGAGCTTCGAATGAAAATCACGTCTTTTTTGAAAAAATATATACCGAAATGGGCGGCTGTCGCGCTCGTTATTTCTCTTATTTCCTGCGTGCTATACGCTTTTTCGGTCACCTTTCCGACGTTGGCAGACCTGCTTAACGAAACGCTTGGCACGGTAGCCCGCTTTTCTCTTTCTTTAATCACAGTGTGGCTTCCGTTTTCGCTTTTCGAGCTGCTGATTATTCTGCTGCTGCCTCTTTTTGTCACGCTCGTCATCCTGCTTATCAAAAAGGGGAAAACACACGTCAGAAGAGTCCGCTGTGCCGTATCACTCCTTGCCGCAGTATCTATGATACTGACCTCCTATATTTTCACTCTCGGTATCGGTTACCGCACGACGCCAATAGGCGAGAGGCTGAATATAGAAAGCCCCGAATATATCAGCCCTGAGGAGCTGTATTCGGTGGCGAGGAGGCTGAGAGATGAGGTGAACTCGCTTTCCTCTGAGGTGAGATACGAGGGCGGTGTGTCCGTGATGCCATATTCGGTGCGGGAGCTGTCGGATAAGCTCTGCTCCTCCTTTGATAAGCTGAACGAGGAGTATCCATTCATTAAGAGCTTTGACAGCAGGGTCAAGCCCGTGCTGTTCAGCACCGTTATGTCGGACGCGGGAATCACGGGAATATACAGTTTCTTCACCGGAGAGGCTAACGTCAACGTTGAATACCCTCAGTATAATCTGCCATACGTCGCCGCCCACGAGATGTCGCATCAGCGAGGCGTCAGCAGGGAAAACGAGGCGAATTTCATAGCCTTCCTCGTGTGCATAGGCTCGACCGACCCCTTTATCCGATACAGCGGTTATCTCTCAATGTACGAGTATATCTCCTCCTGGCTGTACAGAGCCGACGAGGAGCTGTATTTTGAGCTTGCGGCGGGGCTTGATGAGTCCGCCGTTGATGATATCAGGGCGTCCAGAGCAGTCACGGCGGAGCATAGCGACAGCCTTCTTGGAAAGCTGAACGACAAGGCTAACGATGCCTATCTGAAGCTCAACGGCACGGAGGGTGTTGTCAGCTACGGGTACGTCGTGCGTCTCGCGGTCGGCTACTACAGAGGCCGTTAGAGGTCACCGGGGCTTTGATTAATTAATAACGCGCTCAGTCACGAATTCATCCTTCGTCGAATAGAATGAAAGTATCATTTGTTCGGAGGGCGTGTATGGGTAGATTTATAATAGAGGGCGGCAGGTCTTTGAGTGGAAGCGTCAGGGTAGGAGGCTCGAAGAATGCTGCCCTTCCCGTTATCTTCGCCACCCTTTCGACAAGGGGCGTGTCAAAAATATCGGGTCTTAGCGAAATAGGCGACGTCAGGGTCGCCCTCAGGCTTATCGAGGAGCAGGGGGCGGTTGTGGAAAGGCGGGGGGATATAACTCTTATCAACACCGAGGCGCTTGAATATAAGACCCCGAGCCCCGCGCTCGTGTCGCTTCTGCGCGCGTCTACATATCTTATCGGCTCGACTCTTGCCAGGTTTGGCAGGGCGGAGATAGGCGCGTACGGTGGCTGCTCCTTTTCTCACCGACCTATTGATTTACATATTCTTGCCGCTGAGCGACTGGGCGCGAGGCTCTCGGGCTGTGAGCTGACTGCTCCCGGGCTTTTCGGCTGTGATTTAAGCTTTCCGAAGCGCTCGGTCGGAGCGACGGTCAATTTTCTTATTATGGCGGCGTCCGCAGAGGGCGAGTCAACGCTTCGCGGCTGCGCTACCGAGGGGCATATAGACACGCTTATCGAGTACCTTCGCTCCTGTGGGGCGGAGATTGAAAGAGAGGGGGATACGGTCAGAGTCAGAGGCGCTCAGCTCGGCGGCGGATGCGTCAGCATTCCGGGCGACCCCATTGAAGCGGGCACGTATATTTCGGCATCCTTAGCCACCCGTGGCAGAGTGCGGGTGGAGGGAGTGTCAGAGCTTGAGCTTATGCCCCTTCTCGAGCTTCTCGCGGGCGCTGGCGCTACGGTGGATACGAACGACGGTATAACCGTCACAGGAGAGCTGAACAGACCTATCGAGGTTGTTGCAACTGCTCACCCCGGCTTTCCGACAGACCTCCAGCCCCTGACGGCTCCACTGATGGCGAGGTTCTTCGGCGGAAGCATAGAGGACAGAGTCTGGCGCGACAGATACGGGTATCTCAGGGAGCTTGCCAGGCTCGGAGTCTGCTATCGGATAAGCGACAGAGGCGCTGAAATCTACCCCTCGGAGCTATCCTCCGGCTCGGCGCTGGCTACCGACCTGCGCGGCGGAGCGGCGTGCATAATTGCATCTCTCGCGGCAAGAGGAGAGTGCGAGGTCCTGTCCGCGCATACCGTCGAGCGCGGATACGAGAGGCTGTGCGAGAAAATCAGCTCCATTGGCGGAAAAATAATTTACAGCGAGCTCTAATTCGTGCGGTTTTCTCTTGACAAATTGCCGCGTAGGGTATAAAATATATAAAAAAATCTTTTTTGGTGAAAAATGAAAAGAATTATGACTATACAGGATATTTCCTGTGTCGGCAAGTGCTCTCTGACAGTAGCATTGCCTATTATATCCGCCGCAGGCGTTGAGGCGGGTGTGCTTCCCACAGCCGTCCTCTCAAATCACACGCAGTTTCCGAAATTCACCTTCTGTGACCTCACTGACGAGATACAGAAAATTTCGGATACTCTCCATTCGCTGAATATAGATTTCGACGCGGTATATACCGGGTATCTTGGCTCATTCGAGCAGCTTTCGCTGGTCGGCGATTTCTTCGATCGCTTTTCGGGAGCGAAGGTTATCATAGATCCCGTTATGGCTGATAACGGCGTGCTTTATCGCGGCTTCACCCCCGAATTCGCCGCATCTATGGCGAAGCTGTGCGCCAAGGCTGACCTGATTATACCAAATCTTACCGAGGCGTCCTTCATGCTCGGTATACCATATAACCCCGACTATGACGAGGAGTATATCAGAGGGGTGCTGAAGGGGCTGTGCGGTCTTGGCTGTAGGTCCGCGGCGCTCACGGGTATAGGCTTTAAGCCCGAGGAAATCGGCGTCTACTACTACGACTCGGAGTCCGACAGCTACTTTTCATACTTCAACGAGCGTCTTGACGCGCAGTTCCACGGCACGGGAGATATATACGCCTCCGCCACCGTAGGAGCTATGATGCGCGGAAAGAGCACCGAGAGAGCGCTTTCCATAGCGGTAGACTTCACACTCGAGTGTATGAAGAAAACCCTCGCCGACCCGCATCACCGCGCCTACGGCGTTAACTTCGAGGAAGCTCTGCCTTATTATATCGAGCTTCTGAATGAGGAAAAATAATTTGCTTTTTCAGACGAAAAGGGCGCGATTTTAAATCGCGCCCTTTTTTATAGTGCTACCTTCTTCTTTTCTTCGGTCTTTTTTTTCCGATAAGCGAGAAAATGCACGCCATACCGAGATAGCACACGCAGTCAAGCAGGTCGGAGAGTCCGACGCCACCGACAAAAACGGATATAATTATTCTCACCGTGACGAAGGCAGCCGCGACAAGCATTGCCATAAGAAAGCCGTCGGCGCGCAGCTTCGAGAGAATAAGCGAGGACACGGCTGAGCTCACAAGAAGCGACAGAAGTGAGAAAACCTCGGTTAAGGATGCGGGGTCCTTGGTTGATGCGCAGATAGCGGTGAGCATGAGGGTTACCAAAATCAGAACGATATAGGACAGCGCCGTTCCAATCAGCACGAACAGAGGCGCCGCCATTTCTTTCAATATACTTTTTCGTCTTGCCATAGCCTTTCCTTTCCGTGACCGGGAATTAGCGGTACACTAAAGTATATTAGGCTCGTCTTGAATATATGACAAGAAAACAGCGACTCACTCCGAGTCGCTGTTTTTTGAAAGTCTGCTAATCAGTTGTTCTCCTCGCCGTCAGCCTCATCAGCCTGCTGTGCGGCAACGATGTCGGCAATCTTGACGTCAACGCTTCTGATAGCGCCGCGAAGGAAGCGGATTCTGGTTCTGTCCTTGGTGGTCTCGAGCACGAAGGTCTCCTCCTTGATGGAGATAACCTTGCCGATAATTCCGCCGATGGTTGTAACCTCGTCGCCAACCTGGAGAGCGTCACGCATCTCTGCGTCCTTCTTCTCCTGCTTTCTCTGGGGACGAATCATGAAGAAATAGAAGAAAACGATAAGAAGAACTATACCTCCGATAGAAAAGAGGGAGCCTGCAAGATCGCCGCCTTCAAGTAAGAAATTAAGCATTTATATACTACCTTTCATATTGTTTTTTCCTATTATAGCCGAAAAATGTTAATAATTCAAGTATAAACCAAAAATTTTCCTCTGTTTCCCCGATTTATTTTTCATTCTTCGGAAAAATCATTTTGCCGCCTTGCTTCTTTCCGCAGCCTGAGCGATGCTCCTCACGACCTTCGTGGGAGAAAGCCACCAGTCACGGCACCATACTCGCATCACGGACCAGCCGCGCGATTCCAGGAATCTCGGCTTATACACGTCACGCTCCATACAGGAGTCTGAGCTGTCGAAGGCGTCCCTGTCAAGCTCAACACCGACGAGATATCTGTCGCTCTCGGGGTCGTAGACAGCGAGGGAGATGCGGTTGTTTCTGTTGCCGAGTGCTGTCTCTACGCGATAGCCCATTTTCTCGAGCTTTTCCTTAATCTGCTCCTCGACGGAGAGAAGCGAGCTGAAGGTCTGCCTCGGGGAAGTATCCTCCTCGGACAGCTCGGAGAGAATAACTCGCTTTTCGGTTTCGTCCTTTTTCGCCACTGCTCTTACATAAGAGAGGTATTTTTTCAGAAGCTTGGGGCCAAGATGCTTCGCGCCCTCAACCTTCAGCTCCTCGGGCTCTATCGAGGTAACGACGATAATCTTACTCTTGGCGCGGGTTATGGCGACGTTGAGTCGGTTTTCTCCGCCCTCTGCGGACAGCGAGCCGAAGGAGGTGTATACCTTGCCCGCGTCGTTTTCTGCGTAGCCGATAGAGAAAATAACTATATCGCGCTCGTCGCCCTGCACGTTTTCGAGGTTTTTGATGAACAGACTCACGTCCTCTCCGTCCTCTATCCTGTGCGTTTCCTTCAGAATAGCAGAGCGGAAGTCGGCATCGCGCGCCATCTCTCTGTCAATGCAGTCCGCTATGCAGGACTGCTGCTCGCTGTTGAAGGTGATAATGCCGACACTTTCGTTGTTTTTCCTCGTGGCGAATATATTTTTGAGAATTTCGACAATCTTCTCAGCCTCGACGGCGTTCCGTCTGTCCACCCACTTGCCCGCCACCTTGTATCTCTCGATGGGGCTTGACTGACTGTTTTTCGAAACGTTTGGCGCTATCTGCAGCTTTGAGCCGTAGAATGCGGCGTTTGAAAAGTCGATAAGCTCGCTGTTTCTCGAGCGGTAGTGATAGGTCAGGGCAGAGCTCTCGTATCTTGCAACTGCAAGGTCAAGCAGGCTGTCTACCTCAAGCGCCGCCTGCACCGAGTAATCCTCCTGCGCCTCGGGGTCTGCTCCGAGATAGCGCTTCATGAAGGTTGCCGAGGGGCGAAGCTGCTTGTCATCTCCCGCTACTACTATGGATTTTCCGCGGTAGATCGTCGGAATGGTGCTCTCTATGAACACCTGCGACGCCTCGTCGAAAATGACTATGTCAAACATATTCTTCTCAAGGGGCAGAAGATTTGATACGTTCTCCGGCGAGAGAAGCCAGCAGGGGAACAGAGTAAGGATAAATTTGCCAAAGACCTCCATAGTCTGCCTGATTGGCCAGAGCTTCTGCTTCTTGGAAATCTGGTAGAGGTAGTCCTTGTTGTCCTTCGAGCTCTCGTATAGAGTCTCGTACTCGCGGCTGTTCTTGCCTGCGGTCAGCTTATACGCTATCTCGAGCTGCTCCTTCTTCAGCTTGTATATCTTCGCTGTGATATTGGGATAGTCCACCAGAAGAGCGAGCTCGTTCTTGCATTCCTCCTCGTACCTCAGAACCTCGTGGTATATTCTGATTTCAAGAAGTGTGTTGATAATATCAAGGTAGCCCGCGCGGCTCTTGGATACGGAGTAGGCGAAGTTGAGAACCTCTTGCTTGTTATTGTCAAGGCTGTCGAGCAGGTGAGAAATATCTCTCTTGGAGATATAGCTGTCAAGCGCCTCGTAGACCAGCTTGATATAAGAGGTGTTTCCTCTCAGAAGGTTGTCAACCACCGACAGATATCCGTCCTCGGTCAGAACGCGCAGAAGGAATTCGTACTCCTTGATATAAAGCTCAATAGAATTAAGAGTTTCGAGAATGGAGTCCCTGATACGCCTTTCGCACTTGGATACGAACAGCTTCTTGTCAGGGAATTCTATTTTCCTCTGCATTTTGACTACCGCGTCGAGCGTCTTTTGTTCCTTAATCGCGGGGTAGTATGCCAGAGCCTGCCTGTAGTAGGGGTGCTTCGCTGTGTTGAAGAGTCCCTTCTTGGATTTCTGCACCTCAAGAAGCTGTCCTTTGACCTCTGAGAGAGTGCGTATATCGAGGTCGGGGAGCATATTGTCTATGAGCGGATTTTTTTCCTTGTCCTGAAGGAAGGTATAGTAGGTATCTCCGAGGTCCATGCTCCGTATGCCGAACAGCGCGTCGCACAGCTCCTTGTAGCTGAGGGACATAAGCTCCTCATTCTCGATAAGCTTCAGGTAGACGGCGTATTCGGTCGAGCCCTTGGTGAGATTGTAGGATCTGTTATACATTTCCGACAGCGAGAGTCCGAAGGGACGCTTTTTCGTCAGGGTGTCGGTGATAACCTCAAGACGCTTTTCCTCGTCCGAAATCCTGCACTCAAGCTCGTCGTACTGCCTCTCCAGCGCGTCGACGTCCTCAAGGCTCTCAATCATATCCTTCTGGTGCGCGGTGAGGCACCTGTCGTAGAAGGAGCGCTTCTCTCTGGTTTCGTCGCTTATGTACATAGCCTTTTCGTTGAGAGGTCCAAGGCGATTGTACACTACGTCGAGCGCCGCCTTTTTCTGTGAAACGACGAGCACGCGCTTGTGCTTGCATATAGCGTCGGTTATGATATTGACGATAGTCTGCGACTTTCCCGTGCCGGGCGGGCCGTAGATTACCATATTGCCCTTTCGGTCAACCCTCTCTACCACCTGCGACTGCGCGTAGTCGAGCATTTTGACGCTGTACGTATGCTTTGGTGCGGGGGCGTGCGAGCTTTTCTTTCTGCCGCGCTTCTTTCTCAGATGCAACAGCTCGCTCACCGCCTCGTTGGTAAGCTTACCCTTTTCAAGAAGGGTATAATCGTGGTATATGGAGTTGGAGAGAGGAAATCTTCCTACAACCGCGGCGTATCTGACGGACAAATCCGCCTTCTGGTCGGGCTCCTTGAATTTTGAGTAGTTATACACGTTTCCCGACGAGGTATAGTCAATTCTGATATGCGCCTCGGCAAGATAGTCTATGACCTCCTTCACCCCGCGAAAGCGCGATAGGTCGTCGAACTCGAGCTCCAGGTCCTCTATATTAAGTCGTCTCGACTGAGCGTAGGCGAAGACGAGGGCGTGGTTGATATGTATCTTCTCGCTTTCATTCAGATGAAGCTCAACGGTCTTTTCGTCGATAATTTCAATCCTGACGGGGAAAAGAAGCAACGGCGCCTTGATAAGCGTCTTGGTGGCGCCCTGAGGAATACAGCCGAAAACGAAGGGATAACCGATATACAGCTCGTATCTTCCGGTTTCCTTTTCTATCTCCTCGACCTCGCGCTTGAGGTCCTTGATCTTGCTTATCTCATTTTCTATCGCCCTCTTCGCCGCGTCGCCGCGCTTGGTCGCGAGAGTCTCTGCGCCAAGACCGAGGTTTTCGAGAATTTCGTCCCTTTCTCTTTCGTCGATGAGCGAGAGAGGGAAGCGCTTCTCCGACCAAAGAAAGTCTATAAGCTCAGCCACCTTCGCGTCGCGACCCTCGAGGAGTCTGCCAACGTCGTAGCAGTTCTTTCTCGAGATGCTCTTGGTATATAGGCACTTATTGCTTCCGCCGATTTCTATAAGGCGCTCCTTGTAGTAGGTATATATGCTCTTAGCCAATTTATCCCCCTTTCGAATAGACGAAGGCTACTCAATAGTCCGGTGTGCTCGCCGACGTCAAAATCCGGCGAAAACGATTATCACCTTTTATTGTATCACACCCGTGTCGAAAAATCAATATGTTTTTGGGGTGAGAAATTACAAATCGCGCGCGGGCGGTTTGTACAAATAAACTAAAATAGATTTATATTTTCTGCTATATTGCCGAGTTGATTTCTCACCGCTTTGGTGGTATAATTATAGCGAAGAAATATTTAAATTAATGCACGTTTTAAGGAGAATGCAGTATGAAAATAGCAAAGAGAGTTTTCGTGTGCCTTATGGCTCTGGCGCTGTGTGTGTCCCTTCTTTCGGTTCTCGCTATGGCGGACGGAAGCGGCAATGCAAGCATTGACGAGATAAAAAAGGTACTCGAGTACTACGAGGAACCCGTCATTTTTAACTATGACTTTGAGGATGCTCCGACAGGTAGCTTTACCGCGGACCAGATAGTCAATGAGAGCGCATACGGTGACAGAAACACCCTGACGGTGAAGGATGGCGCCGACGGCAGGTACCTCGAAATCGTTGGTGACTTTTTTTACTGCGCGCCTACATACTTCGTCTGGAATTCGGACGAGGCTGTTGATGATTTCTTCGTTGATTTTTCGGCGTCTGCAGCATCCTCCGCATTGGGAAATAACATAATATCCCTTTTCATTGACGGCGAAGCCCGCGCTGACGTTATTAGCTCTACCCCCGGCACCGAGCTCGTATCGCTCGACTTCTCCGGCGGTAAGGTTACTTACGCAGATTCCACCGTTACAGGCGGAGTCAGCACGCTGAAGGACGCCGGCGGAAATAACTTTGTAATTTCTCCCGACGTATTCTATAACGTTTCGGTCGAATATACGGCAACCAAGGGAGCGTATAGCCTCACAGTATCGAAGGCTTCCGACCCCGCGGTATCCGCTACCGTTGAGGGTGTTAAGCTCCCCTGTGAGCTCGTCAAGCACGTTCGTCTTGGCGCTACTGAGGCGAATATGTATAACTCTATCATTCACCTTGACAACATCAACGTCTTCGGAGGAACCTTCCACAGAAACAATTTAGAGAAGGACGTCGCCACCGAAAAGGCTATTTCGGATATTCTCGCTCTTGTCACGGGCGAGGGCGGTCTTTCGGAGGACGATAAGCTTGAGCTGTTTTCGGTTGTTTCCACTCTCGTTGAAAAGCACGGCTTCGTTAGCGAAGACGCGGATATCACCGCCGCGATTGATACCATAGTCAGATCTGCTGTTGAGCTCTACGCTGAGAAGCTCGATGAGTGCCTGTCCCACGTTGAGGAGGGCGACACCTACCCTGAGCGCTACGCTAATTATCAGAGCTACGTCAGATATTTCGAGCTTATGCCTGCCGATATCAGCTGTGTCGGTGCTGAAAGGCAGCCCGTGATTCAGGCTATTATTGACAGATACTCCCTCGAGGGTCAGGAGCTCGCATCCATCAAGGAGAGCTCCGAGGGCTACATTGCCGCCCTTGCAGGCATTGACCTCGAGAATGCTGACAACGTCAATGACTTTAACTACCTCAAGAGCTATTACGACGCAGTCGCTGAATTCACTCCCAACCCGACCTACGCAGGCGTTAGGGAGCTCGAGACTGTATACCGCGCTCTTATCGCTTCGTACGAGAGCCTTAAGATGCACGGCGAGACATTCGTTAAAAACGTAGCCACCGTGGCGAATACCGAAAAGAGCTTTGGTGAGCGCTATCTTGCCTACGTCGATGCAAGAGATAACAAATTTGAGAATGAAACCTATCCTGGTGTTACAGAGGCGCTCGCGACGCTTGACGCTGTGAGCGCAGAGATGGAAGCGGCTATTGAAATCTGCGAGGATTTCATCGTTAATATGATAAGAGCCGAGTATTCCACCTATCTCAACGCCAAGAAGGGAGCTCTTCAGGATGCGGCGAGAGGCAAGGATCAGACTGCTGCTCCCGATTATCAGCTCCTGCTCGTTCAGGAAATGTATATGGAGTATCCCGGTATGCCCGAGGCTGTAGAGAAGTACGCGACAATTTCCAGAGAGGTTGTCGAGAGCGAGGCTGCCGCGGAGGCTTACATAGCTTACGTTACAGAGCTTCAGAGCGTGTACCAGACTCTTTCGGATACCGAGCTTGCCGCGAGAATTCTCGAGGCGGAGCGTCTTTCGGTTCGCGGTAACGTTACAGGCTACGAGAGTGTTACCGACGTCACTATAGTAGACGTCAATATAATATTTAACAATATTAAATCCGGCTTTGAGCTTGCCTCCGGCTACAAGAAGTATTTCTCCTCTCTCATCAGCTCTCTCAAGAGCGAGAGTGACGGTGAGGAGCGCTTCGAAATTATTAACGAGGCGCTCGACGTTGTCAGAACCGCCGAGAGCTACGACGGAGTCAACGCAGGCGAGAAGGCGGAGCTTGACGCCGCTGTCAGCGAGTACAACGAGAGAGTCAGAGCGCTTAACGCCGCCTTCGAGACAGCTAACAGCGTTGCAGCAGACGTCATTTCCGCATCCGCAGGCACTGCGGCTGACGACGCGCAGGTTGGCAGAGTGGTCGCGCTTATTAAGAAGCTATCCGAGCTCGAGCTTGTTCCCGACGAGGATTAATTTTGTTCTTTTGAAAGGGTCGACTGTATGAATTCCAATATCAATGTGAGAAGAATGCAGGCGGAAAAGACCTATAACAGCGCCAGAAGCTGGGCTCTGTTGGTTTTCGTCCTGTCAGTTGTGAACGTTGTTTCCATAGCAACGAGTGAAACCTACTTCCTGTTTTCATCATACGTATCGCAGATTCTGACCGTTATGGGTCTTGAGTTTTCCGCTATATACGAGGGGAACAGCGCGTTTCTTATCGTTTTCGGCGTTCTCGCCGTTCTTGTCGCCGTGCCATATCTTCTGTGCTTTATCTTTTCGAAGAAGCACAGAGGCTGGTTGATTGCCGCGCTGGTGCTGTTCTCCATAGATACCCTGATTCTTCTTGTAGACGTAGTTTCAGTTGGCTTTCAGTCGGGTATAATAGACGTCGTTCTGCACGGCGTAACCATATTCTTATTCGCCGCGGGCGTTGGTAAGGGTAAGGAGCTTGCAAGGCTTGAGGCTATGGCTCAGGCAGAGGCGTTTGAGGCGCAGTCTGCGCAGCAGGGAGATGCGCCCGAGGGCGAGGAAAATCCCTTTTATAGCGATACCTACCGCACGCTCACTCTCACGAGGAAAAAGGCGTTTCCCGCCGCCCTCGTTCCATTCGTCTGCTATATCAACGGACAGATGGTCGGCGTTCTGAAAAACGGCGAGACGCTGAGCGTCAACGTTCCCGCTACCGAGCTGCACCTTCTTGTCACCGCTGACAACGGAGTATCTCCCGAGGTATGTATACCCGCGTCGGATATGAGCGTCAGCTATACTGTGCGCGCCAAGATGGGCTTCAGCACGCTGCAAATTATCATTGAGTAAATTTTTTGAAAAAAAGGGGGGCGTTCTGCCCCCCTTAAGATTAACCTTGGTTAACCTTTGTCGCTCCGGATAATAAAATAATGTTGGGTTAAACCTACTTATTTTATCTATGGAGCTTATATGAATTTTGAAAAATACTTATCGGGACTTCCGCAGGCTGACAGCTCGAGCCCGTTGCCAAGGCTTCGCGCTATATCAAGAAGGCTGTTTGACAGGGCAGGGGCGCTTCTGTTTCCGGAGGTCTTCTCTGACGGTACGCCCATATATACCTTGTGCTCTGATTTTTTCCGTGACCTGGAGTGTGGAGTCACACTCGCGGCAGAGGTGTCGGGAAGGCATATCTCTGCAGAGAAAATATGCGAGAGCGCGCTCTCGGAGCTCGGCGGGATAAGAGAAATGCTTATCCTGGATGCCAGAGCTACCCTGAGGGGCGACCCCGCGGCTGTGTCCGTCGAGGAAATTATGCTCTGCTATCCGGGGTTTTTCGCCATTTTGATTCACAGGGTGGCGAATATGCTGCTTCGGCTCGGATTACCTATGCTGCCGAGGCTTCTTGGCGAGCTTGCGCACGGGGCGACGGGTATTGATATTCACCCGGGCGCTACCATTGGCTCGTCCTTCTGCATAGACCACGGCACGGGAGTAGTTATAGGCGAAACCGCGAGAATAGGCGACAGGGTGAAGCTGTATCAGGGTGTTACCCTGGGCGCCAGGAGCTTTGATACCGACAGCGAGGGCGAGCTTGTGAGAGGAAAAAAGCGGCACCCCGATATAGGAAACGACGTGGTTATCTATGCGGGCGCGACGATACTCGGCGCTGATACCGTGGTGGGCGAGCGCTCTGTGATTGGAGGAAACGTCTGGCTGACCTCGTCAGTGCCGCCCGATACCGTGCTTATATACTGCGGCGCTCAGCGCTCGCGATAGACAGAAAGGAAAACTAAAATGAAAGAAAACAAGAAAATTATTCCGCGTTATCCGAATTTTGCCCCCAAGGCTATCACCTTCACTATCGACGACGGAAACGTAGACAGTGACAAAATAATGCTCGATATACTTCGCCCTGCGGGGATTAAGGGTACCTTCAACCTCACTCTGCCCGCCTTTCTTTCTCCCGAGGAATACAGAGAGCTGTATCAGGGCTATGAGATTGCCAACCACGTGGCTTATCACCCCTTCGCCCTGGATGACTCGATAGATTACCGCTACGTTGACGTTGCCCCCGAGAGCGCGGAGCCCTCGGAGGAGATACTGTATCCCGTGCGAGAGGGCTTTTATAAAAAAATGCTCACGAGAGGCTGGCGCGAGGTTGCCGATACGCCAACATATATCCGCTGCATAGACGAGTGCAGAGAGCGCCTTGAGGAAATCTTCGGTGAGGGAAGCGTCGGCTCCTTCGTCTGGCCCTACTGTGAGCAGAATAACAGGGAAATCAAGGCTCATATAGCCGCCGAGGGCTACTACGCGGCAAGGAAAACGGGCTCTGTGCGCGACACCACCGACTTCGCCCTGCCTGAAAATAAAATGGCGTGGAGCTACAACATTGACGACAGGGGGCTTCTCGAGCTGATGGAGCTCTATGACTCCTGCGAGGACAACGGAAGCCTGCGCTTCTTCGCCTTTGGCGTGCACTCTATTGACTTCGTCGAAAACGGTACAGTACCCGACCTTCGTATTTTCGCAGAAAAATACGGCAACAGGAGCGACGAGTATTTCTACGCCACCGTTGGCGAAATCTTTTCCTACGCCGATGCGATAGAGAGACTCTATACAGAGGGCGACAGGGTATATAATCCCACCGATACGACGCTTTATTTTGAATGTGACGGTGAGCGCTATATTCTCGAGGGCGGCTCGCATACCGAGCTTTGAGCGCGCGTCAAACTGTTTTTGATATGAAAAAAGGACAGAGGTTCGCTCTGTCCTTTTAGTTATGTATGCCCCGGTTATGCCTTGGGATATGCTATCTCAACGGGCTTGCCTGTCTTGGTGGACTCAACGGTAGAGCAGCATACTGCAACGGTGTACGCGCCCTCCTTGGAGGATACGGGCATCTTCTCGCCTGCGAGAAGCGCGGAAACGAAAGCCTCAATCTCTGCTGTCGCGTTGTGGTTGTTGATATCAACGGGAACGTCAATGGGGCTTGTGAAGTCAGCTCCGTCTACCTCGGTGAAGAGGGTGATGGAGGGGGAGGTGTTGTCGCAGATAACAGTACCCTTGGTGCCGTAGAATACCGAGCGCATGGTGTAGTTTCTCTTGCTTCCGATGGAAACGAGAACCTTACCCGAAACGTTGTTCGGGAACTTGTAGATAGCTATAACGGTATCGTCTGTGGGCCAGTCGAGCATTATCTTGTGGTTGGCGTGAGCATATACCTCTGTGGGATCGCCTGCTATCCAACGGAGAAGGTCAACCGCGTGGCAGCCACCGCCGATGAAGCCGTGTCTTTCGGGAACGACTCTCCAGTCGTTGTAGCCTCTGGCGTTGTTATAGTTGTGAGCGTACTCGCTCTCTACGAAAACGAGCTCGCCAATCTTTCCCTCGTCGATAAGCTCCTTAGCCTTGATGAATCCGGGAGTGCAGCGGCAGATCTGGCCTACCATAAGCTTTCCTTCGGTTTCCTTCTCGACGCGCATCATTTCCTGGCACTCCTCCATATTGAGAGCCATAGGCTTCTCGCAGAGAACAGCCTTGCCCGCGCGGAGAAAAGCGGTAGTCATCTCGAGGTGTATCTGGTCGGGAGTAACGATAACTACTGCGTCAACCTCTGGGTCATTCACGAAGTCGGTGTAGTCGTTGGTGTACACCTTACAGTCGGGGAAGAACTCACGGAAGGGGTCAAGCCTCTCGGGAGCGATGTCGCAGATTCCATAGAGATACGCCTTCTCATTCTTGAGAACGCCCTGCATGTGCAGCTTGCTCATCTCGGAGCAGCCGATGACAGCAATATTCAAAATGTTTTTGCTCATGGTATTCCATTCCTTTCAGATATGTGATATAATAGGTGGTGGAAGCAGGTTATTATCCTTGAAAAACGGGCATAACGCTACTACCGATACAAGTATAACATAGGCGCTGTGCGATTATCAATATATATTTGTTGTTTTTTATCTTCAATTTGTTGTTTTGGAGGGAATATGAAATACGAGATATTTTCTGAAATCAAGACCGAGGAGCCGAGACTTTTCCTCGTCGACAGGGACAGAGATATACCCCCGGGTACGAAATTCGGCCCCGTCATACGCGATATATACATCGTCGAGTGCTGTATTGAGGGTAGGGGAACCGTGGTTGTCAACGACGGAGAGTACGATTTTTCTGTTGGCGACTGCTACGTGCTGTTTCCCGGTGACAGCGTGACGCACATAGCTGACGCCAGGGAGTCGAGAGTCTGCCTTTGGTGCGCTATTGACGGCGCGAGGCTTGGAGAGCTTTTTGAGAGCGCGGGGGTAAGCTCGTCCTCGCCATTTCTTCCCAAAAGTGCCTTTGGCGAGGTGCGCTCGGTGCTCGAGAAAATGCTCTCGATGAGAGAGGATAACGACGGAGGAGCTGAGCTCAGGCGAACCTCCTGCATCTATTCCTTGCTCGGCGCTATTCTGCGCGACAGGTCCATGGGGGATAAAAACCTGTGGGTTGACCGAGCGCTCGGTATAATGGAAACCAACTACCACAGCGAGCTGTCCGTCACGGATATCGCGGCTGAGGTCGGGCTTGAGCGAAGCTATTTTTCCACCCTTTTTGCCTCGGTCACGGGTGTGCCGCCATATCGGTATCTGACAAGCCTGAGGGTGAGAAAGGCGTGCGCCCTGCTCTCAGACGGCGCTCTCTCGGTCGCCGAGGTTGCCGAGGCGGTGGGAATTGACCCCGTCAATTTCGCCAGAATTTTCAAAAGGGTTATGGGTGTGACGCCCCTGGAGTATATCAGCTCGACAGTTTAGCGCCGAAAAAAAGTGCCGAGGCTTGTCAGCTGAGGGTTAAGAAAATCAATGCAGAAAAAAGAGGGAGATGCCTTTTCGGGCACCTCCCTCAAAAATTAATCAATTCACACGTCCAGCGCCGAAACGTCGTCAGGCATTTCTCTTCTCACAGCGAGAGAATCCACACCGCCCGATAGCATTACCACGGGGGGTCTTGGAATTCTGTTGTAGTTTGACGCCATGGAGTAGTTGTACGCGCCTGTGACAAGACAAGCGATAAGCTCGCCTCGCCTTATTCCCCTCGGCATTCTGACGCCCTCTTGGAGAATATCTCCGCTCTCACAGCATCTTCCGACCACCGAGCACAGCTCGAAGTCCTCGCCAACCGGCGATGCAACAGGAAGAATGGTGTAGGGCGAGCCGTAGAGCGCGTAGCGCGGATTGTCGGTCATACCTCCGTCAACCGACACGTAGGACTTGTAGCCTGGTATTCTCTTGACCGTGCCGACGGTATAGACGGTTACTCCCGCATCAGCAACGATGCTTCTTCCGGGCTCCATAGCCACAATGGGCAGGGGAATGCCCAGCTCGTCCGCATATTCGGTCATGAATTCGGAAATCCTAGCTATAACACCACCAATATCAAGAGTGGGGTGCTCTTCTATATACCTGACACCAAAGCCGCCGCCAAGGTCAATCTCGCTCGCCAGATACCCGAGCTCGCGGCTCATCTCGGCAACAAAGTCCAGCATAACCCTCGCCGAGTCGATATATACCCCCTCGTCGAACACCATAGAGCCGATATGGCAGTGAAAGCCCATAAGCTCAATGCCGTCAAGCGACAGGGCGAGCGCGGTAATCTCCTTAGCCTGTCCGGTTTCGATAGCCGAGCCAAATTTCGAGTCGACCATACCCGTGTTAACCTGAGCGTAGGTGTGAGGGTCAATTCCCGGTGTGAGCCTTAAGAGTATTTTCTGCCTTTTTCCGAGCCTTGTCGCGATATCGCTTATAGCGTACAGCTCCTCGGAGTTGTCAACCACGAAGTAGCCGACGCCCTCGCCGATGGCGTATTCTATATCCGCGTCGGTCTTGTTGTTGGAGTGAAAGTACGCCTCGCTAAGAGGGAAGCCCGCTTTCTTGGCGGTGTAGATCTCTCCCATAGACACGACGTCTATGCCCATACCCTCCTCAGCCATAATCTCATATATGCGCTTGAAGGACGCCGCCTTTGAGGCGTAGAGCACCCTTGAGCGAACGCCGAAGGAGTCGAGCATAGCGCTCTTGTATTCTCTGCATCGGCTTCTTATCCTGTCCTCGTCGTAGAGGTAGAGGGGCGTGCCGTATTTTTCTGCCATCCTTGACAGCCCGACCCCGCCAAGACAGAGCTCGCCCGAGCTGTCTCTTGAGAGGTTGTCAGATAGCATCTTTTCCTGTACAGTAGTCAATTTATACCTCTATATTAAAGCATTTTTGAAATAAGCGTGAGCCTGTCAAGCTCCGAGAGGTCAGCGGGAGCTACGTCGAGCATGGTTATCGCACCAGTGGCGCCCCTCGCTCTCATACGACCGACCGCTCTTGCCGCGGCTACGAGCACGCTGCCTGTAAATTCGGGGTTGGAGTCGAGTCTTATGTTAAGCTCGACGGTGTGCGAGCTCTCGCCTGAAAGACCCGTCCTGCCGTTTCTTATCACAGCGCCTCCGTGAGGCATACCGCCGTGCTCCGAGAGAAGCTCCTCGCGGCTGATAAATTCAACCGTGGTTTCGTAGTCGGAGAAGTAGTTTGGCATAGTCTTGATTTTTCTCTCGATTTCAGCCCTGTCAGCGCCCTCCTCGGCGACGACGTAGCACAGCCGCCTGTGCTTTTCTGCCGTGGTGAGCTCGGGGCTATCGCCTGCGCGCACCGCAGATATAGCCTCCTCGATGGGAATGGTATATTGCCTTGCATCAACCACGCCCGGAAGCCTTCTTATAGCGTCGGAGTGACCTTGGCTTATTCCCTTACCCCAGAAGGTATAATCCTTTCCCGAGGGAAGAAACGCCGAGGAGTACACTCTCGCTATCGAAAAAAGCCCGGGGTCCCAGCCACCGCTGATAAGCGCGAGATTTCCGCCCTCCCTGGCGCTGTCGTCAACCCTCTTGAGATGCTCGGGTATTTTCGCGTGTGTGTCAAAGCTGTCGACAACGTTGAAGTGCCGCGCAAGCTCGGGCGTCATCTCGGGAAGGTCTGTGGCGCTTCCGCCGCAGATAATCATAACGTCAATCTCAGAGCGGAAATTCAGCGCCTCGCTCACGTGATAAACCTTAGCTCCCGTGAGTGTCTTGACGCTCTCGGGCGCTCTCCTTGTGAAAACATCGACGAGCTCCATATCGGGAGCTGAGGTTACAGCGCACTCCACGCCGCGACCGAGATTTCCGTAGCCATAAATTCCGATTTTCATTGATATTCTCCAAATTTAAATAACCAAAGGTTATTTAATAGCCATATTTTTGTTGCCGCGGCTCACCATATCCTTCATATTGTAGAGGCCCTTGGGGCACTCAACTATGAACTCCGCGGCGGTTATAGCCCCCTCAGCGAAAAGAGCGCGGCTGTGAGCCTCGTGCTTCAAGGTTATCGTCTCTGCCGACGTGCCGATAATCACCTCGTGCTCACCTACGATATTGCCCATTCTGACCGAATGTATACCGATTTCGTTCTCATCGCGCCTCGCGTGACCGCTTCTTCCGCAGTTGAGATATGCCTCGGGGCGAACCGAGCACAGCTCCTCTGCGAGCATCAGCGCCGTTCCGCTGGGAGCGTCCAGCTTTCTTATATGGTGCTTTTCCACTATCTCTATCGTAGCGTCGGGCATAGATTCTGCCACCTGCGTCGCTACCCTTGCTAAAAGGGCAATTCCGAGCGACATATTCGCCGCGAAAAATACGGGTATGCTCTCCGACGCCTCTCTGATACAGGAGAGCTCGTCGTCCGTGTGTCCTGTGGTTGCGAGAACCACGGGTATATCCTGAGCCACAGCGAAGCTCAGAAGCTCGGGCGCCGCCGAGTGATGCGAAAAATCTATAATGCAGTCAAAGTCCACAGCGTCAATCTCATCAACAGAGCGATACAAGCTAACACCCGAGGGAGCATTCCCCGACGGGTCAACTCCGCCCGACAGCTCCGCGCAGTGATAGCCCTCGGAGCAAAGCCTCGCGACCTCGCGGCCCATATAACCGCCGATACCGTTAACTAAAAGCCTTATTCCCATTATATTAAGCCCCTGTCCTTCATTATAGCGAGAAGCCGTTGCTCGTTTTCCTTTTCCATAGGTGTCAGGGGCAGGCGCAGATAATTCTCGCAGTAGCCCATTGCCGCCATTGCCGCCTTGACGGGAATGGGGTTAACCTCACAGAACAGCGCGTTTATCAGAGGGAGAAAATCGAGCTGAAGCTCTCTTGCCTCGCTCACGTTGCCCTCAAGGTACGCCTTGCATATTCTCGAGGTCTCTGCGGGGCAGAGGTTGGAGAGCACCGAGATAACACCCACGCCGCCGAGCGACATTATAGGTACTATCTGGTCATCGTTTCCTGAATAAAGGTCTATCTTGTCACTGCACAGAGCCATAAGCTCGGCAATCTGCGATATGTTTCCGCTCGCCTCCTTGATTCCCACGATATTCGGGTGCTCAGCCAGACGCGCGACAGTCCTCGGAAGAAGGTTACAGCCCGTGCGAGAGGGAACGTTGTAGAGAATACAGGGCTTGTCGGACGCGTCTGCAACCGCCTTGAAGCTCCGATACATACCCTCTTGGGTCGCCTTGTTGTAGTAGGGGGTTACGAGCAGCATAGCGTCAGCGCCAACCTCCGAGGCGTACCTCGTCAGCTCGATAGCGTATGCGGTGTCATTCGAGCCTGTGCCCGCTATAACGGGAACTCTGCCGCCAACACGCTCAACGCAGAATTTTATAGCCGCCTTGTGCTCCTCGTCGGTGAGAGTAGAGCCCTCGCCAGTGGTACCGACGGCAACTATGGCGTCAATTCCGCTCTCAATCTGCCAGTCGATAAGCCTGCCAAATGCCTCGTAGTCAATTCCGCCCTCGGTCAAGGGGGTGATAATAGCGGTAGCCGCTCCTGTAAATACTGTTTTCTTCATTTTTTCTCCATTCTGAATAGAAAGAGGGATAGCCGCAGGGAGCGACTATCCCGAAAAATCATAGAAATGACATTCGATAGCACTCCGCGAAACGCGACAGCAGGGCGGATTTTCTCCGAACTGCCAGCCGATTGCTTCCCAAAGGCAACGGCTTCGGCACCCACGCCTTTTCCGCTCTGTCCTAGGGGGAGCTATCTTGGCGGTACTATTCGTGAGGTGCGCCTCTATCACAAGGATATTCTTTTTTGACACAGTTATTCTAGCATAGCAGAAGGGCTTTGTCAATAGCCTTGGCTCGTTTTGTAGAAAAAACGAGATTAACCCTCGCTACGCGGCTGTCTTTGATTTGAATTATCTGCCAATTTTTAAGAAAGGCAGTATAGCTTCAATTCAAGTCGAGTATGCCTGGTGGGCGCTTTGAGCGACACCGAGGCTTATTCTATAAGCTCCCAGTTGTCTATAACGTGGATTTTTCCCTCGCCCTCGACGTAGCTGATTTTCAGCCTGTCGCCGATTCTGACAAGAACGAGCTCTTCGTCTGCCTCAAGATAGCCCTTGTATACCTCTCCGTCGGTCGAGGTGATATAGACCGTAGCCACGTTGGCTACCGTCAGCATTCTGACGTTTTCGACGGTGATTTCTGCAGATTTCGTGGCGGTGCTGATATTTTCGCCGCTCTGCTGGAGCAGCTTCTTATAGGCGCTCATAGCCTCCGCCTGAGTGGTACCCGTCGCAACTATGCTGTAATTCTGTACCTTAACAAGAGCGAACAGCTTGACGAGCCCTGCGTCATCCTTGAGAACCATTATATAGGTCGCGTGTCCCGATACGTTGACAAGTGAGGGGAAGGAGGCAACATAGCCCTTTTCCTGCACCTCGCCCTCTGCCGCCGCCATAGCCGAGTGCTCCTCAGCGCCGATAACGGGATAGAACTTATACTCGCCCGTGCGGGCATTCGTCAGAACGAAGCCGATATTGGAGTTATCAGCCGTCACCGAGGTAACGCCTGTGAAATACCACACGTCGTCGCCAAGAGCGATATAGCCGTAGTCGTCGGTGGTGCGGTTGCAGTCGACGTTGCCGATAATGCTGTTGAAGAAGCCGCGGGAAAGAGTACCTCTCCAGTCGTACTTCTTGCAGGCGAGGTCGCCGTCATAGACTATATCTATCCAGCTCGGAACCTCTCCCACGGGATGTATCGTGCTCGTGCCGTCGGTGGGGTCGAATATGATAACCTCGGTAACGTCCTTCGCTCCAAACCAGAAAACCTGCGGCTTGACACAGGAAACTATGTAGTAGGGGTTGCCCTCGTCGTCAACCTCGAACATAACCGAGGAGAAAATCTTGGTGGGATACTCGAAGCGGAGCTTTCTCATAAGGTCCTGCCCGAAAAACGCGCTACGGGCATACTTTATAGGCTTGCTAAGCTCGATATACTCCGCGTCGCTCTTGACGGGGTCTACCATAACCATACCGGGAATACCGTCCGCGCTGTTGACTATCCACTTGAAGATATTGTCATACTCGAGGTTAGCCACCTTTTTGGGCGCGCCCTTGTAGTTTATCTGCGTATAGGTGTCGCTCACCTTGTACTGCGATACCACGTGCGACAGCGAGCCCAGAGTCCTGTCGCCGAGAATCTGCGCCGATGCCGTATCCATCAGAGCTATATTGGTTATCTCTGACGCCTCGGGCATATCCTCCTCGAAGACGGCGTTTTCTATATCAATGATATCCGCGTAGCTTCTCGCGAAAAAGAGAGGAGAGGATATAAGAAGACCGAGAAGCGCCACAACAAGAGGAAGAAATGCTACGCCGAGGGCGATGAATGAGGATTTGTTGCTCCTTTGCTCCTCGCTCTGTACCCTTTTCTGCCTTTTCGAGGGCGGAAGCTTCGAATTTTTCAAAGCGCGCTTGATAGCATACCAATTTATATTGATGAAGGGTACAGCGCCCGAAAGAAGAATAAAGGTCAGATATACCCAGAAGCCCATTGAACGAAGATTTATAGCGGGCAGGAAAAAGTACCAGCCAACAAATCCTACCAGGGCGGCAAGAATAACAGAGGGGATTAGCGCGTGGAGGTTGATTTTCTTTAAAAAGTCTTTCATACAGTCACCTTTCGTCGGGATTATATTTCCGTCATAGCTTTAACTCCACGCTTCCCGAAATTTCGCAGGGAGTTATATAATTTTTGAGTTTTTCCCACTTCATTTGACCTATAAATATTGACTTGGTTGTATATTTATGCTAAAATTATGAAAAAAACGAGGTTTGGGATATGAAATCCATCAAGGACATATACAAGATAGGCAAGGGCCCCTCCAGCTCGCACACTATGGGTCCCGCCGCCGCTATGGAGCTGTTCGTCAGCGAAAATCCCGAGGCTGATGCCTATGAGGTAATTCTGTACGGCTCGCTCGCCGATACGGGCAAGGGACACGGCACCGACAACGCGCTGGCTATGGTCGCAGGGGAAAAGCCCTGTGAGATTATCTTCAACACCACCGACCGCGAGCTTCCTCACGAGAATACTATGGATATTTTCGCCATCAGGGGCGGCGAGCGCGTCACGAAAATGCGCGTTATGAGCGTTGGAGGCGGCGATATTGAGATAGAGGGCAGGCAGAGCTCTCCGTCGCTTGAGATATACCCCGAGAAGAGCTTTTCCGAGGTCGCGGAATATTGCAGACGCGAGGGAATAAGGCTCTCTGACTTCGTTATTCTCAGGGAGGGAAAAAAGGAGATATACGACTTTCTCGCTGTGGTGTGGGATACTATGAAAAACGCCATACACCAGGGCCTCACAACCTCGGGTATTCTCCCGGGCGGGCTGGGTGTAGAGAGAAAGGCGCAGTACCTCTACAACAGACGCCATATAGACGAGCGCGAGGTGACGAGGGAAAACAGAATAGTCTGCGCCTACGCCTTCGCCGTGAGCGAGGAGAATGCGGATAACGGCACGATTGTTACCGCCCCGACCTGCGGCGCCTGCGCGGTTATACCCGCGGTGCTCAGATATATGCAGGAAAAGCACGGCTTCTCTGACGAACAGATATACCGCGCGCTCGCCGTTGCGGGACTTGTCGGAAATCTTGTCAAGACCAACGCCTCGATAAGCGGAGCGGAATGCGGCTGTCAGGCAGAGGTGGGTACTGCCTGCTCTATGGCGGCGGCGGCGCTGGGCGAGCTTTTTGAGATGGGCATAGACCAGATAGAATACGCGGCAGAGGTTGCCTTTGAGCATCACCTCGGCTTAACCTGCGATCCCATCTGCGGGCTTGTGCAGATACCCTGCATTGAGAGAAACGCTGTGGCGGCTATGAGAGCGATAAATGCGGTTAACCTCGCTAATTTCCTCTCGGGCTCAAGGAAAATATCTCTTGATATGGTTATAGAAACTATGTACGAAACTGGCAAGGATATGTCGCACCTGTACCGCGAGACCTCTGCGGGCGGACTTGCGAAGCTCTACACGAGAGGAAGAAAAGATGGAAAAACAGAAGGTTGACAGAATTAACGAGCTCGCCAGAATAGCGAAGCTAAGACCGCTCACAGATGCGGAAAAGGCTGAGCAGGCGACTCTCAGAAAGGAATATATCGACGAGGTAAGGAGCGCGCTCAGAGGCGCAGGAGGTAACCGATAATGGCAAGAAAAAGCTGCTCTATATGTCTTTCCCCGATAACCAACGAGGAGGCGCCCGTGCTCACTATGGGCGCGTACGGAACTCCGAAGCTGCTCTGCGACGAGTGCGCCGCAGAAATAGAAAATATGACACGGGGTACCGATTATGACAGTATAGTCGCCTCAATGGACGAAATATCGCACAGAATGAGCGAGAGCAACGTTGACGACAGGGTTACTATGACCGCCGTCACCGAGATGCTCGTCGACTCTGCGAAAAGAGCCCAGGCGATAAGGGAGGGAACCTACGACTTCTCCCTCGATGAGCTCGAGGAGGAGGACTACGAGATACCCGAGGATATGAAGGAAACCGAGGAGGACAGACTCCTTGACGAAAAGGAAAGAGAGAGCAACCAGAGGCTCGATAAATTTATGAACTGGGTATGGCTCGGCGTCCTTATCGGCGTAGTCGGCTTCCTTGTCTGGTGGCTGTTTTTCTGAGTGAAGCCTTGATATAGCTTACTAAGCCTCAGGATTCGTCAGCGAAGGCTTGCGCCGTCGCGTATATTGGCGAATGTACCCTGAAATAGAATACATTAAAGAGCGACTCCTCCGCATATAATTATGCGGAGGATATTTTATATGAAATTCAACCCACTCTGTATTATAGTGACGCTGACGGGAGCTTATCTGTTGTTCCGACTGCGCTTTTTCTTTATTCTGCACCCGTTTCGCTGTCTTAAGAAGACCTGCGCCTCGTTGAAAAAAAGGCAGACTGCCCGCTCCTTGGTCTTAGCTCTCGCGGGCACTCTCGGCGTAGGTAACGTTTTCGGTGTCGCGGTAGGCATCTCTGTCGGTGGGGCAGGGAGCCTTTTCTGGATGCTGGTATCCAGCCTTTTCGCCTCGGTTATAAAATATTCCGAGGTGCTTCTCTCGCAGGCGAGTATGGATAAGAGGGGAAGTGAGTCGCACGGCGGAATCCATAACGCGCTTCTCGCGCTTGGAAAATTCGGCGGTGTGCTCGCTGTGGTATATTCTTCTTCTACGCTTCTGCTTTCCTTCTCTATGGGAGCGGCGCTTCAGAGCTCCACGCTTGTCAGCTCTGTCGGTCAAATATTTGACACGCCCCCTCTCTTAACCTCGGTTATTCTCTCGTTCTTCGTCCTACTTGCCGTTGTTGGCGGCGCGGCAATAATAGAAAGAGTCACGGAAATAGTCATACCTGTGACAACTATAATTTACATAATTCTCTGTTCCTGCGTTATCTTTCTGTGCTATGAGCGAGTACCTTCGGCGCTTTCTGAGGTGTGGCGCTCGGCATTTTCCAGCGAGAGCGCTTTTGGCGGCGCGCTTGGCTTTCTTCTCTCGCGCTCGCTTTCCGAGGGCTTCGCCCGAGGACTGCTGTCCAACGAGGCGGGAGCGGGCACGTCCTCTATGGCGCACGCCAGAGGAGCCTCCCTCAACCCTGCTGCCTCTGGGCTGATGGGTATTGTGGAGGTCTTTTTCGATACCGTGCTCGTCTGCTCCCTGACAGGTCTTGCAATTCTCGTTTCGGTTCCCGAGCCTCGCGCACACTTTGGCGGTATGGAGCTCGTCTTCCGCGCAGTCTGTGAGCCGCTTGGCTCATTTTCGGGAGTCATTCTCTCCTTCTGTGTCGTTGCCTTCGCCTACTCGACGGTTATCTGCTGGTACTTCTATGGCCTTGAGTCCTGCCTGAAGCTTTTCTCGGGTGGCAGGTGCGTTTTCCTTCCTCTGTATCTTACCTTCGTCTGTGTCGGCTGTATGATTCCCGAGGGCGTTCTTGTTTTCGCCACGGACACACTGCTTCTTATAATGACCGCCCTTACCTCGCTCGTTTTAATTAAAAGCTCCGACAGAATAGTTACTCTGTCGGAGCTTGGCGGTGTTCTTGATAAAAGATATAAGAGGGGGATTTTCCGGAGAAAATCAAATAAACCTGATTTTTGACAGTAGCTCGCCCTCGAAGCGCTCTGTCAGAGCGTCCATTTCCTTTTCGGTCATTTCCTTGGTTATATATACAACCTCGCCGCCCTCTTCGGAATAGGGCTCGGCTTCAAGGAGGACTGTCAGCTCATCCCTGTGCCTTTCGTCTGCCGCGATATAGAATCTAGAGCTGAAGGTCGAAAACTCCGCTCTGATGAAATGCTCAGCCCTGTTGAAGCCCGGGACGATAGGATTATATCCTCCGCCCGTCACTATTGGAATCATATCGCCCACGATAGCCGAAGCGGTAGCGCCCGCGCCCGCGCCCTGACCGTAGAACATAACGTTGCCGAGCGGCTCTGCGACAATCTCAACCGCGTTGTACACACCGTTGACACTCGCCAGAGGGCTCTCGCAGGGAATGAGGAAGGGAGCGACGCACACCACAGGCTTGCCGCCGTTGGAAATACATCTGCCGAGCAGCTTGATTCTGTGTCCGATGCTCTCGGCGAAGCGCACGTCAGAGGCTCTGATGCCTGTTATTCCCTCGGTGTGTATCTCGTCGACGCTTGGTAGCATATCCAGGGCGAGCGCAGTGAGTATAGCTATCTTTCTTGCAGAGTCGGTGCCGAGAATATCCGCGTCGGGATTTTTCTCCGCATAGCCCAGAGCCTGAGCGTCGGAAAGCGCAGACTCAAAGCTGTCGCCGTAGGTGAACATTTTAGTCAGAATATAGTTCGTGGTGCCGTTGAGGATGCCGCGGACCTCTAAAATCCTATTTTGCCTTATCGAGGAGAGCATAGGGGCTATGACGGGAATGCCGCCTCCGACCGCCGCCTCAAATCTGTAGGACACTCCGTTTTCAGCCGCCAGCCTGACAAGCTTGTCACCGAAGTTGGCTACGACCTCCTTATTCGAGGTAATGACGTTCTTACCCGCGGAAAGCGCGGCTTGGGTGTATTCGTACGCAGGATGCGAGCCGCCCATAGCCTCGATAACCGTCTCAACGCTCTCATCGAGGAGTATATCGTCGAAGAGGTGTGTTACCAGCTCGCCGTACGGAGAGTCGGGGAAGTCGCGCAGGTCGAGAATGTGGGCTATTTTCACCTCGCAGCCGAGATAATGTACAAGCTCTCTCTGATTGTTAGTTATAAGGTCGCACACGCCCCGTCCGACTACGCCGTGACCGAGAATAGCAACCGTGTGTGTTCTTTTCATATTTCCTCCAAAGGAAAAAAATTACCAGCATATCCTATTCTACCATAAGCTGTCGAAAAATGCAAGTCGAAACTCTCCAAGACAGCAATTTTTATACCGGACGTGAAAAAACAACAGAGCGGGCAGCCCCGCTCTGTTGAATGCTGACAAATATAGAAGCGCTTACTCCTTGATGCCGAGAGATGCTTCCTTGGATTCCTCCGAGATGTAGTCGAGGGGATTTTTCGCCTCGCCCTTGTAGTACAGCTCGAAGTGCAGATGCGCCTCGTCAGCAAGCTCGGTTATCGCCGTGTCGCCAACCGTGCCTATTCTGTCACCCGATTTGACCTCGTCGCCAACCTTCATCGTCACAAGCTCCTCGCCCTTGAGGTTGGAGTAGACGGTTTTAGTGTCCTCGTCGTGGGTTATCTCTACGGTGTAGCCGAGAAGCGCGTCCTTATAAACCGCGCTTACAGTGCCGTCCTCCGCGGCATACACGGGCGCGTCCTCCTCGGTGAGAATATCAATTCCCGTGTGAAGTCTCCACTCTCCGAGGGTTATGGAGAAGACGGGCGCGTCCTCGGCGTGCTCGGTTGCTACGCTTCCAACAACGGGAGAAACGAAGTACAGAGCCTCCTTGGTGGGAGTATCGTCGGGCGTGTTGTCGGGAGGAGGGGTGCTGTCACCGCCGCCTTCTATCACGGGCGGAGTGTCCTGCGGCTCGCCCGAATCCTTGCTTTTGGAGGCGGCTGCAACTATACCGACCACGATAGCCGTCACGCAGAGAATGACGATGACGATGGCGTACACTACCTTGGGAGTGAGCTGCCTCAGACCGAATTTAACGTTCTTTTTCATTTGAAAAAATTCCTTTCAGTGATACTGTCAATATTTTCTCCCCCTGCCTCTTTTTTATTCAGGCTGGAAAAAAACTTTTTTCTTTCCTGACCATCGGCGAAAAAAGGAGGGAAAACACCCGAAATACCACCGAAAAAAAGAAAAATGCGGTTGACAAAGTTATCTTTATAGACTATAATAATTAAGTTAAAAGATTACACGCGGAGGACCGTATGAGAAACAAGATTTCGCTCGCGGGTGACCTGGGCAGCGGGAAGAGCACCGTTGCGCGCATTCTTATCGAGGCGCTCGGCGCGGAGTACTACTGCACGGGCTCGATAGTGCGCTCCATAGCCGAGAAGATGGGAATGACCACCCTGGAGCTCAACGAATATATGGAAACCCACCCCGAGATAGATAAGGAAATAGACGACGGAATCAGAGCGCTGTCCGAGGACGAGAGAGCCCTGGTTATCGACTCTCGAATGGCGTGGCACTTTACCAAGGGCACCTTCAAGGTTTATCTTTCAACGGATATAGAAACCAGCGCGCTCAGAATCATGAACGCCAACCGAAAGGGCGAGCACGCCGCCACTCTCGAGGAAACGGTTGCCGAAACCAGAGCCAGAAGGCAGAGCGAGAGAAAGCGATATATGGATATGTACGGCGTGGATATAAAAAGCCTTTTCAACTACTCCTTGGTGGTTGACACCACCGTCGCCGCACCCGACAGGATTGCATCGCTGATACTCTCCGAGTTCGAGAGGTTCAGAGCCGACCCGACAGCCTTCGAGGGCGCTCCCGTCTGCTATCTCTCTCCCGAGAGGATAAATTATCCCGAGGACGAGGACGAGAGCTCTAGGCTTGATGAATACCTCGCCTTGCTTGAGGTCGGGGACAAGCTTCCCGAGGCTAAGGTTATGGAGAGCGAGGGCGAGTTCTATATCAGAGAGGGAAGAGATGCCGCCCTGGCATACGCCCTGTGTATGTACGACTTCGTTCCCGCGAGGCTTGTTTCGGGCGAGCCTGATGGAAAATACGTTAAAATGACAAATTCACTATAGAGGTAATTATGCTGACAATCAAGAAAAAGACGGCGGCGCTTCTCGCCGACCGCATAAGCTCGGTTTTTGGTAGCGATCTCGTCGGAGCCGACGAGCTCGTCCGTATGCTTGAATATCCGCCTGACAGCTCGATGGGTGACCTGGCGTTGCCCTGCTTCCGCCTGTCGAAGAGCCTGCGCCGCTCTCCCGTGCAGATTGCCGCCTCGCTTGCCGAGGGCTTCGAGTGCGAGGAGTTTTCCTCGGTCACGGCTGTGAACGGATATCTGAACTTCAAGATTAATCCCACCGCCTTCGCTCGCCGCGTTGTCGGTGACGTTTTCAGACTCGGCGACAAGTACGGCTCATCTCAGAGCGGCGTGGGAAAGACGGTCGTTCTCGACTATTCCTCGCCCAACGTCGCCAAGCCCTTCCACATAGGACACCTTGGTACCACCGTTATTGGTCACTCGCTGAAGCTCATTCATCAGTTCGAGGGCTATGACTGCGTCGGAATCAACTATCTTGGCGACTGGGGAACACAGTTCGGTAAGCTTATAGTGGCTTACAAGCTCTGGGGCGACAAGCAACAGATAGAGCGCGGCGGAGTTGACGAGCTCGTCAAGCTCTACGTCAGAATCAACAACGAGATAAAGGCAGAGGAGGACGCCTCTGTGGCTGAAAATCCCGACGCACCCCGCCATTCCGCTCTGGGCGACGCCGCACGCGCTGAGTTCAAGCGCCTCGAGGACGGCGACGAGGAAAATCTCGCCCTCTGGCGTTGGTTCGTCTCTGTCAGCCTCGAGGAATATCAGAAAACCTATAAGCTCCTTGGTATAGAGTTCGACTCCTACAAGGGCGAGAGCTTCTATACCGACAAAATGCCAGCTCAGGTACAGAAGCTTCGCGATATGGGGCTTCTCGAGCTTGACGACGGCGCGTCGATAGTTAACCTTGATAAGTGGAATATGCCCGTCTGCCTTATCCTGAAGCGCGACGGCTCAACCCTCTATCCTACCCGTGACATAGCCGCCGCGGTATACCGCCAAGAGACCTACGGCTTTGATAAGGCTATATACGTTACCTCCGCGGCGCAGTCGCTTCACTTCGCGCAGTGGTTCAAGGTCGTTGAGCTGATGGGCTACGGGTGGTACGACAGGCTCGTGCACGTGCCCTACGGTACGGTCAGCATCAACGGAGCGAAGCTCGCTACGAGAACGGGCAACGTTATACTTCTCAAGGACCTCTTTGACGAGGCTATTTCGAGGGTTGCCGAGATAACCAGGGAAAAGCACCCCGACCCCGAGGAGTGTATGAGAATAGCGGAGCAGGTTGGAGTCGGAGCCGTGGTGTTCTACTACCTCTCCAACAACCGTATGCGCGATATTAACTTCGTTATGGAGGAGGCGCTTTCCTTCGACGGAAATACAGGTCCGTACGTTCAGTACACCTATGCGCGTACCTGCTCAGTGCTCGAGCGCGCGGGCTCGACGGGAAAAATGAACGACGTACCCCTTACCGACGGCGAGATGGAGCTTGTCAAGTGCGTGGCGCTCTTTCCCGAGAAGGTGGCGCAGGCTATGGCAGAGTACGAGCCCAGCGTTATAACGAGATACATTCTCGACCTCGCCGCCGCATTCAACCGCTTCTACCACGACTGCAAGATTATAGGCTGTGAGGATGAGAGCCTCAGAGAAACGAGAATTGCTCTCACCGCCGCTACCAACAGAGTTCTTCATACCGCCCTCGAGCTTATCTGTATGAAAACGCCCGAAAAGATTTAAATTAAACGGAGATAAATTATGTCTGGACATTCAAAATGGAATAACATCAAGCACAAGAAGGAGAAATCCGACGCCGCCAAGGCGAAAATCTTCACCAAGATAGGCAAGGAGATGGCTGTTGCCATCAAGGCGGGCGGACCCGATCCGAATAACAACTCCAAGCTCCGCGACCTTATAGCCAAGGCGAAGGCTAATAACGTGCCCAACGATAACATCCAGCGTACCATCAAGAAGTTCACCGATAACAGCGATATCAACTA
>JAFTST010000020.1 GCA_017467165.1 Clostridia bacterium
CTGTACCCGGCTTGCAGAAGAACTCAAGCTCCATCTGCTCGAACTCGCGGGTACGGAAAACGAAGTTGCCGGGGGTAATCTCGTTTCTGAAGGACTTACCAATCTGCGCCACGCCGAAGGGCAGCTTCTTTCTGGTGGAGCGCTGAACAGCGCTGAAATTAACGAATATACCCTGCGCTGTCTCGGGGCGGAGGTAGACGGTGTTCATACTGTCCTCGGTAACGCCGATGAAGGTCTTGAACATAAGGTTGAACTTCTTGATGTCGGTGAAGTCCTTACCGCCGCAGTCGGGGCAGGCGATTCCCTTGTCCTTGATGAAGGCTGCCATCTCTTCGAAGCTCCAGCCCGCGGGGTTGTCGTTCGTTCCGTTCTGGAAGGCGTAGTCCTCAATAAGCTTGTCCGCTCTGTGTCTGGCCTTACAGCTCTTGCAGTCCATCAGCGGGTCGGAAAAGCCGCCGACGTGTCCCGAGGCAACCCAAGCCTGGGGATTCATTATGATAGCCGAGTCAAGACCGACGTTGTATCTCGATTCCTGAACGAACTTCTGCCACCAGGCACGCTTGACGTTGTTCTTGAACTCAACTCCGAGAGGTCCGTAGTCCCAGGAGTTGGCAAGTCCGCCGTAGATTTCAGAGCCGGGGAAGATAAAGCCGCGAGTCTTGCACAGGGCGACGATCTTGTCCATAGTTTTCTTGTTGTTTTCCATTTCAAATATCTCCAATGTAAATTATATTAACATTCAGTCGGCAAGCCTGCCTTTAATTATACCGTTTTCGTGTGACACGGGTATAGCTCTCACCATATCGCCCTGCGAAAATCCCCGAGCCTCGAGCTCCACCTCGCAGAACTCTGAGGAGTGAGATGAAAAGACTCCCTCCCGCTCTGTCTCAAGGATAACCGAGAGAGGCTCTCCCCGCGCGACAATCTCATCAAGAACAGAGTCGCGCACACCGTGGCAGACCTCGATAAGCCTCCTTGAGCGCTCCTTCTTGGTAGCGCTGTCAATCTGCCCCTTCATACTCGCGGCGTCCGTGCCCTCTCTTTTCGAGTAGGCGAAAACGTGCGCGTCAAGAAACCTTGCCCGACGGGCGAAGTCCACGGTAGAAAGAAAATCCTCCTCACTCTCCCCGGGAAAGCCTACCATAAGGTCGGTTGTGAACTGCGCCCTCGGTATGTACTCGCGAAGGAGCTCTATCGTCCTGAGCGCTCCCTCTCTGTTATATCTTCTTCTCATAGCGCGCAGTACGTTGTCAGAGCCGCTCTGAACCGAGAGATGAAAGTGCGGAGCAAGTATCTTCGCCCCCGCCACCTTCTTGATAAATTCCTCCCCCACAAGCTCGGGAGCGAGCGAGCCAAGCCTGAGTCTGTCGCAGCTATGCCTTCTGTCAAGCTCGAGAATAAGCTCTGCAAGGCTTGCGCCCTCACCGAGGTCCTTACCGTAGGAGCCTGTTTCGATGCCCGTCAGCACCACCTCGCGCGTGCCTCTGGCGTACAGCCCCTCGACCTCGGAGATAACCTCGCTCACGGGCTTGGAGCGGACGGGGCCTCTCGCGAGCCTGATCGCGCAGTAGGAACACCTCGACTCACACCCGTCCTCTATCTTGACGTAGGCGCGTGTCCTCGGAGCTCTCGTTATTTTCATTTCCTCAAAGCCGACGCCAAGAAGCTCGGGAGCTGAAATATATCCTCTCTCCCTCTCGCCCTCAAGCATCCCGAGGGCTATCGGCACGACCGAAAGCTTGTCCTGCGTGCCGAGAACAATCGACACGCCCTCTATCGAGGCAACCTCGCGAGCGCTTCTCTGACTGTAGCAGCCGACCACCGCGACGACGGCGTTCGGATTGTGACTTATAGCTCGTCTGACGGTCTGGCGCGACTTTCTGTCGCTCTCGGCTGTAACCGTGCAGGTATTTATAACGTAGATATCGGCGGCAGTATCCTCCGAAACCAGAGTCGCGCCGGCGCGCTCAAACGCCTCGCCGATCGCCTCGGACTCATACTGCGCGACCTTGCACCCCAGGGTGCATACGGCAACCGTCGGCATCATTCTCCCGAATATACTGACGGGTCAAGCACCGCAACGTATGGCAGAGCGCGGTAGCGCTCGTTGTAGTCAAGGCCGAAGCCCACGACGAACTCATCGGGAATCTCTGCTCCGCAGTAGTCGGGGGTGAAGTCCACTCTTCTTCTCGAGGGCTTGTCAAGCAGGGTACAGGTTCTGACGCTCCTCGCCCCCTTGCCCAAGAGGTACCTTGTCAGATAGGAGAGCGTCACTCCGCTGTCGATGATGTCCTCTATAATCAGAAGGTCGCACCTGTCAAGGTCGGGGCGCACGAGGTCAAGGTGGATATTCACCGTACCCGTGGTAACGGTGCCCGCGCCGTAGGAGGACGCCTTCATACAGTCAATCTCGCAGGGCACGGTAATCCTCTTCATAAGCTCGCCCATGAAAACGATTGAGCCCTTGAGTATACAGACGAGAACGAGGTTCTTCTCCCCGTCCTTGTAGTCGCGGTCAATCTCGGCGGCAACTCTCGCTATAATAGCGTCAAGCTCCTCCGGGTCTATGAGTATTTTGGCAATATCATTTCTCATACGTATCTCCTAAAAAAAGACAACACTTCTCACAATAACTTATGCGTATATTCTAGCAGAAAGCTACCCGAATGTCAAGCGCGGCGCGGGCGTTTTTCTATATATTAAATATTATTTATAAAAAAATGCTTGACAAATCATCCCCTTTCGATTATAATATAACTTGCGTTAATATGAATACGCCGATAAGATGTTAATTTTTAACGAAGGAGGTGCAAATCATGAAGAGAACTTACCAGCCCAAGAAAAGACAGAGAAAAAAGGAACACGGTTTCAGAAAGAGAATGGCAACCGCGAACGGTAGAAAGGTTCTTAAGAGAAGACGCGCCAAGGGTAGAGCAAGACTCACCTATTGATCGATGGCGACAGGGTCACACAGCGTGACAGTCACACCCGTGACATAACAAAACCTCCGGTAAACGCCCTATGCGCCTTTATCGGGGTTTTTGTTTGAATGGAGGGCCTATGAAATTCAAGGCGATATGTGAAAATCATTTGTATAGCAAGGCGTATTCCAAGGGTAAGAGAGCAGTAACATCGGCTCTGGCAGTGTATATATTACCCGACTACGCGGCGATGAGACTTGCGAAGTCGCATCCCGAAAAAAAGGTAGTCAACCGTATAGGTCTCACTACCTCAAAGGCGCTCGGCACCGCCGTTACAAGATCGAGATGCCGAAGAATTATGAGAGAGGCGTTGCGCCTCATAGAGAAGGAACGGCCCCTGAAGGTCGGCTTTCTTATCGTTATAGCCGCAAGGCGTGCCGCGGTGAATATGAAGTCCACCGAGATTAAAGCGCAGCTTTGTGACGCATTGACAAGGCTCGGTATGTTTCGTAGCGTATGAAGCATATAGCAATCTGGCTTGTACGCCTATACAGAAAATTTATTTCTCCCCTGAAGCCACCCTGCTGCCGTTTTACTCCAAGCTGCTCGGCGTACGCTATCGAGGCATTTGAGAAGCGGGGATTTTTCGTAGGCTTTGGGCTTTCGGTATGGCGGATTCTGCGCTGCAATCCATTTTGTCGCGCGGGCTATGACCCCGTTCCCGAAAACCGCCGCAGGAGAAAAAAACAATACGAGAACACAACCGACCCTAATAAAAAAACAGAGGATAATTAAATGTTTGATTGGCTTTATACCGCGCTGGGCGCGATGATGAGATTTTTCAACACCATCACAGGCTCCTATGCGCTCGCGCTCCTGTTCTATGCGTTGATATTCAAGATAGTATTTCTTCCCTTCACCATAAAACAGCAGAAAAATCAGATTAAAATGGCGAAGCTCACGCCTAAAATGGAGCTTATCAAGGCGAAGTACAGGGGCAGGACCGACCAGCCCACTATGCAGAAGCAGCAGCAGGAGATTATGGAGCTGCAGCAGAAGGAGGGTTATAGCCCCCTCTCGGGATGTCTTCCCCTTCTCATTCAGTTTCCTATCATTATTCTGCTCTACGCGGTTATTCAGAACCCCCTGACCTACATCGCGAAAACCACCGACGTCTACAAGTCCTACAATGACAATATCGGCTCCGAGCTCGTCGAAACCGAGGAAATAAACGATTATTTCAAGGACCATATCGACGGGAAAAAGGAGATAACGAGGACTGATATATCCCTCGCCCTCTACAAGACCTTCTCCACAGAAAGTGACGACGTCAAGGAAAAGGTTAACGACGAGAAGACCCTGAAGGGCAAGGAAATTTCGCTCATCAACGATATCAACAGGTTCGTTGATGAGGGTGACGAGAGATTCCCCGAATATACCACCTCCGAGGAAAGAATAGCATTCGTCGAGAGCTTCGGCATCGACTTCGAGACTATCCCCAACTTCATGCTCTGGGGAGTTAACCTCGCTGCAACTCCGAGCTTCAAGAATATCTCGATACTCGTGCTCATACCCATTATAGCGGCGGCGGGCTCCTGGTTCTCCATGTGGCTCACCCGCAAGCTCAATAACACAGGTCTTAACAGTGCGCAGGACGCTCAGACTCAGGCATCTATGAAGATGATGGACCTGGTTATGCCGCTTATGACGCTGTTCATCGCCTTCAATTTCTCGGGTATGCTCGGTCTGTACTGGATATACCAGACCATACTCGGACTGCTCACCACTATAATTCTTGCCAAGCTTATGCCCCTGCCGAAGTATACTGAGGACGACCTCAAGGAGATGCGCCGTCAGCAGAAGGAGGCAGAAAAGGCTCAGCGCGCGGCAATGAAGAAGGGAGTCAAGTATCGCTCGCTCCACTATATTGACGACGATGACTACGATACCCTTCCCGCAGCACCCGGAGATAATAGCTCGGGCAAGCACACAAGCTCCGATAAGCCCGAGATCAAGGACTAAACCCACACGCAGATAAGAAAGGTAACAATATGATAAAGGAAGTATTAGCAACAGGTAAGGACGTTGCCGAGGCTAAGGAAAACGCGCGCGCCGCTCTTGGCGCAGGCGAGCTTGACGACGTTAAATTTGAGATAGTTCATATGGGCTCGAAGGGTATCTTCGGTATTATCGGAGTCAAGCCCGCGCAGGTCAGAGCCTACATCGAGCTTCCCGACCGCGAGGAAAGACGCCAGAAGGACAGAAGGAAGAACCGCGAGGGTGGCGAGGGACGTCAGCCAAGACCTCAGCAGAAGCCCCAGAATAAGCCCCAGGAGAGCGCTCCTCAGCCCGAGGTAGCCGAAGCCGCTGAGACTCCCGCGCAGGAGAAGCCCCAGCAGTCGAAGAAAAAGAGGCACAAGAAAAAGAGCGGCAAGCCTCAGGGTCAGAAGACTACGCCCCAGGCTCCCGTTATCCCCGAGGTCGAGCTCAAGATGGAGCGCCGCGAGGTTGAGGCGGGCGAGGATATGTCCTTTGACTTCATCAACACTCTCATTTCGGATATAGGTCTGAGCGCCACCGCAGAGCTTTATAGCTGCGAGGACGGCACGAGAAGAATCAACATCGTGGGCGAGGACGCTTCCACGCTTATCGGTCACCACGGCGACACGCTCGACGCAGTACAGTATCTCGCTAACCTTGCATCCGCGAGAAAGAACTCCCGTGGCGAGAGGGATAAGAGCCGCGTCACCATCGATATCGAGGGATACAGAGCCAAGAGAGAGGCTACCCTTCGCGCTCTGGCGAGAAGAATGGCAGAAAAGGCGCTCCGCAACCGCAGAAGCGTTATGCTCGAGCCTATGAGCGCTTATGAGCGCAGAATTATCCACTCGGAGATTCAGGGCATCGAGGGTGTTTCCACCAATTCTATCGGCTCTGACAACAACAGAAAGATAGTCATCTACCTCACCGACAAGAAGCCCAAGGGCATTTTCGAGGACGAGGAGGTTAAGACCGCTCCCGTAGCAGAACAGCTCGTCACCGACGAGGAGGACCTCTCCGCCAGCGTTGCCGCGGTTGAGCCTACTACCCCCTCCGACGCTCAGGAGGAGCTCGAAACCGTTGCAGTTGAGACCACTCATCCCGACGAGTCCGAGGACATTGTCACCGAGGATGACGACGACGGCATCAAGTAATATGCAAAATATTATTGCAGCAATTTCCACCCCACCCGGCAAGGGTGGGGTTGCGATTATCCGTGTCTCGGGCGAGGGCGCGCACGAGCTTACCTCGAGAATCTTCAGACCCGCCTCGGGAAGGAGCCTTCTTGATTATCCGACACGGCACGCGGTGTACGGCTATATACTCCACAGGGGCGAGAGAATTGACGACGGCATCGTCACCCTTTTCGAGAGGGGCGCATCCTACACGGGCGAGCCCGTAGCCGAGATTTCCTGCCACGGCGGTATGCTGATAAGCCGTACCGTGCTCGAGGCTGTGCTCGCCGCGGGAGCAACGCTCGCGGGGGCGGGAGAATTTACCCGCCGAGCATTTATAAATGGCAGGCTGACTCTCACGGAGGCGGAGGCGATAGGGCTGTTGCTCGAGGCCAAATCCGAGGAGCAGATAAGGCTCACAGCCGCTCCCGCGAGGGACAGACTGAAAAAAGAGATAGAAGAAATAAGAGCCTCGCTCACCGCCCTTCTTGGCTCTATATACGCGAGGATTGATTATCCCGACGAGGACCTTGGCGACTTTTCCGACGAGGAAACGGTAAGCGAGCTGACACGGGTGAGAGCTGACGTATCGAGGCTGATTTCCACCTACCGCACGGGCAGAGCCATAGCGGAGGGTATTTCTGCCGTTATCTGTGGAAAGCCCAACGTCGGAAAATCCACCCTCTACAATCTTATCTCGGGCGAGGACGCGGCTATCGTCACGGATATCCCCGGCACAACGCGCGACGTGCTCGAAAGAAGTCTGCCTCTTGGCAGAGTTATGCTCCGCCTGTCCGACACGGCAGGAATAAGAGAGGGCGCAGGGGACGACCCCGTCGAGAAAATCGGCATAGAAAAAAGCCGAGAGAAAATCTCCTCGGCTGAGCTGATATTAGCGCTTTTCGACCTATCCAGACCTCTCGACTCTGACGACAGAGATATCATAGAGGAGATACGGGGTGCCGGAGGCGCGAAAATATGTATTCTCACCAAGGCCGACAGGGACTCGGTGCTTGATTTGACAGAGCTTCCCGATATATTCGACGCGACGCTGAAAATCTCGGCGAAGGAAGAGGAGTGTGAGGCGTTATCCACCCTCTCCGATGCGATTAACCGCCTCTTCACCGACGAGAAGATATCCACCTCTACCGACGCTGTCGTAGCCTCTGCACGCCAGCATTCCGCCCTTCTTCGCGCCAAGGAGCTTATAGACACGGCAATACTCGCTTACAGCGCGGGATTGCCCCAGGATGCGGCATCCTCTGATATAGAGCTTGCCCTCGGAGCTGTTGCCGAGATTGACGGCAGAGCGGTCGCCGAGAGCGTTACCGACGATATTTTCTCTCGCTTCTGCGTTGGAAAGTAGAGAGCTATTCATAGTGTGACGCCTCCGTCATAGATATGCCAACCTCTCTGAAATCGTCGGCGAGAAGCCCCATAGCTATCGCTATCAGGAGCACCAAAAGTATTCCTACGGTTTTCTTCATACATTCACCCCCAAGGGTATTATTACCGAAGAAAAGCCAAAAAATACACCGACAGCCAAAGGATAGAAATATGGAAGACAAGAGATTCAGAAAAAACGACAGCGGCTTTATCTGCCGCGCCTGCGGAAAAGAGGTTCTGCCGCTCGGCTATACCTCGAGAAACCACTGCCCCTTCTGTCTGTGCTCCCTGCACGTCGATATTAACCCCGGTGACAGAGCCAACGACTGCGGCGGAATTCTCCGTCCCATCAAGGCTGAGCCCGACCCCAAGCGCGGATATATTATCACCCACCGCTGTGATAGATGCGGCAGGACGGTGAGAAACAAGGCGGCTCACGAGGCGAAGGTACAGCCCGACGATATGAGCCTGATTATCCGCCTCACAGCAGGGGAAATTTAACACGGGCATGCCCCTCTCTGAAAACGGAATTTCACACGGGCACACCCTTCTATGAAAAAAGGAATCTCACACGGGCGCACCCATCTTTTAAAAACATATCAAAAAGCGGCTATTGTGCGTAGCCGCTTTTCTATTCCCGTCCCGAGCGTCAGCGACGGGGGTCTGTCGGGAGCTGAGGGTAGATTATTCCCGCCCCGAGCATCAGCGCGGGGTTCTTTCGGGAGCTGAGGGTTGGTTTCCCAAGGCTCACACGAGCCCGAAGATACCGCCCCATACGCCTCTTGCCTCAACCTTGAAGTCGTAGTCGGTGAGGACGGTTATCAGGACGAGGACAATCACCGCCACGAGTATAGCCACGCCGCCTATAATGAGAGCCGCGTGGGTGGGATTCTTTCCTTCTCTGACGGTAGCGGTGCTATTTTCCGACCTTGACGGAGGGGCGAGCCTTGCCGCGCGCATCGCTCTGACTACGGATTTGTAGAGTAGCAGGACTGCCGAGCCGTTAAAGAGGGTTTTCGCGAAGTTGAAGGGCAGAAGCAGCGTTGGGATAAGCGAGATGACGTACCCCGTAGGAGCGCCCGTATACAGAGGCGTGATAAGGATATTCAGCGGCATCATCAGCGCGGTGACAGCCACGACAGCCACGTATATGCCGATTATCGCGTGCTTGAAGTCACGCCTTCCCCGATAAATAACGCCTGCCACCAGAGCGAAAGCCGCGCTCGATGCGAAATCCATCAGCATTCCCCAAAATCCCGTACCGCTGTATAAGAAGCTGACAAGCGAGCTTACAAGGCTTATCGCCACACCGCTCGGAGCTCCCCAGATAAATGAGGAGAGAACTATGATTATATCCCCCGCGTCGAGCGAAAGAAAGCCAATTTTCAAAAATGAGGTAGCGAAGCTGACGACTATCGAAAGAGCGGCGAAGATGCCTACGCCCGCTATATTTCTTATGTTTTCTTTTTTCATATACTCTTTTCCTTTCCCGAAAATAAAAAAACTCACAGAGCATAACTCCGCGAGGAAAAGAGAGGCTACTATTCGTTTCTATCAACGGCAGGAGCCGAAGATATGCAATCTCTTTTTTCATCCGGACTGAATCAGCCGCCCCGTGTCACGAAAGCGAGGCTGATAACACCGTCGGTCAGGGGTTCTCACCCTGTCAGGAGCTTCTCGCTCGTCGCAGACTTATTCCCTGTCGGGAAATCACTGCCGATATGGATTTTCACCATTCCCCAAAGAAATTATGGAAATATATTTTGTTTTCGCCGTGTCATGCGAGGTGGGTCACAAGCCACACCGCCACGCCGATATAGATAGAGAGGTCGAGGCGCATCTGACCCGCGAGTGTACAAAGGGACACGAGTCACACCTGTCGCCCAAGCCAATTCAGAACGGCACGAGCCACACCTGTCGCCCGAGCCAATTCAGAACGGCACAAGTCACGCCTGTCGCCCGAGCCAATTCAGAACGGCACAAGCCACACCTGTATGGAAGGTCGCGAGCGCTTATTTTTAATATACCCGACACCCCAAAAGGAGTGTCGGGATATTTTTTTGCCTTGGCTTATCTGTCGGAGCTTATCCTGACAGGAGCCTTAGCGTAATTTAAGCTGTCAGCCTGAAATTACTCAAGGATCTCAGCAACGACGCCCGAACCAACGGTACGGCCACCCTCACGGATAGCGAAACGAAGACCCTTCTCGCAAGCGATAGGAGTGATGAGCTCAACGTTCATATTAACGTTGTCGCCGGGACGGCACATCTCGGTGTCCTCAGGAAGGTTGATGATACCGGTAACGTCGGTGGTTCTGAAGTAGAACTGAGGTCTGTAGCCGGTGAAGAAGGGCTTGGAACGGCCGCCTTCCTTCTCGGTAAGAACGTATACCTGACCAACGAACTTGGTGTGAGGCTTAACGGAGCCGGGCTTGCAGAGAACCTGACCTCTCTCGATATCGGTCTTAGCGATACCACGGAGAAGAAGACCAACGTTGTCGCCTGCCTCAGCGAAGTCCATGAGCTTGTGGAACATCTCGATACCGGTAACGACGGTATTCTTGGACTCATCGCTAAGACCAACGATCTCAACGGTGTCAGCCATCTTAACAGTACCAC
>JAFTST010000021.1 GCA_017467165.1 Clostridia bacterium
CATAATGGTCGAAAGAGCAGAAGTACAGAAGGAAAAGGTACTCGAGATGACCATTGAGGAACTTGATCTGTCCGTTCGTAGCTTCAACTGCTTGAAGCGCGCGGGCATTGACACGGTAGAGGATTTGATCAATCGCACCGAGGAGGATATGATCAAGGTTCGTAACCTTGGACGTAAGTCTCTTGAGGAAGTAATTCAAAAGCTGGCTTCTTTGGGACTCTCCCTGAAGAAGGAAGACGAATAATTTAGGAGGAAACATAAGATGAGAAATAGAAAGCTTGGCAGAACTACTGCACAGCGCAAGGCTATGCTCAGAGGTATGGTAACTCTTCTTCTTGAATGTGGCAAGATTGAAACCACTTATACAAGAGCTCAGGAGGTTTCCGCGAAGGCAGACGAGATGATCACCCTCGGTAAGAAGGGCGACCTTGCAGCTTACCGCACCGCTCTTGAGTATATAACCAAGGAAGACGTTGCTAAGAAGGTATTTGACGTTATCGCTCCCGCATACGCGAACGTTAACGGCGGCTACACCACCGTTCTTAAGATGGGCCCTCGCCGTGGCGACGGTGCCGAGATGGCAATCGTTAAGCTCGTTGAGGTTAAGGCAGCCGAGGAAACCACCGAGGCATAAGCTGACTCTTATCTGAGTATAACAGAATAAAAAATTGGGGAGAGGCGCATAGTCGGCTCTCCCTTTAATAATGCAGAATGCATAATGCAGAATGCAGAATTGAAAGTAGAGAAGCCCGCCCGTGTCATCCTCGAGCGAAGCGAAGGATCTCAGGCGGTGTTAATGCAGAATGGCTTATCCCGTGATGAATAAAAAAAGAGCAGACGAAGTCTGCTCTTTTTGGCTTTTGTAGGACCCGTGTTAAATTTTGAGCGGTTAATTCTCGCTGTCGGCTGTGCCTTCTGCCTTTATCTCGTCCGTTACGGTAAGACCGACAACGCTTTCCACGGGCATAGAGAAGGCGATACCCTGACCGGGTGTGTTAAGACCTACGGCGCTATAAAGCGAGTGGAGAATATCGTTCTTGATTTTCTTGTTGACAAGAATCATAACAATCTCCTTCTCGGGCTGAATAGCGATACCGAAAAGGCTCTCCGCCTCGGGATTTGCCGTTCCTCTGGCGCGGATAACCGTGCCGCCCTTGGCTCCGAATCTCCTCGCCGCGTCCATAACCTCGTCGGAAAAGCCGGAGTTCACTATGCAGAATATAACCTCGAATTTTGTCGCGCTCATCCGATACCTCCCGGTGTTTTATTGCACAGAAATTGATATATAGCCACTCCAATGGTGCTTGTCATAGGAACGGTGTAGGCGATACCCTTGCCGCCTTTCACGGTGCGGAACTTCTCCTCAAGGGTAGACATTGCCTCGTCGGCTCTGTCGCGCCTGATAACGCTGATAATCACGGCTCTGTCCGAGTCGTTAAGTCCGAGCAGGGAGAGCACCTCCGTGCCCGCCGTGCCCTGCGCGTGCAGTATAAGCTGCATATTGACCTCAAAGCCCTGGATAATATCCGCGTAGAAGTCCGCCTTCGACCTGTTGACAACGGTGAACATCAGCATCGCCTTGTCGGGAGCCGCCATACCCTCACGCTTTTTTATCCTCGTGGGAGCCGCTTTTGATTTAGTTATTCTAGCCATACGCCCCCCTTACATAAAGTCGATAATCTGCTCGTCGTCAGCAGCGAGAATACGCTTAAGAGCGAGCTTTTTCGTGATACGCCTTGTCATAACAGCCCTGAAGCCCAGAAGCTGAATGGTGATAAGAGGCGCCAGAGCAACCATCGCCACCACACCAAAGCCGTCCGTAAGTATCTTTTCCTGTCCCTGAAGCGCAACGCAGGCGCCAACCGCTAGCGGAAGAATAAAGGTAGAGGTCAAAGGACCGCTGGCAACTCCGCCGCTGTCGAAGGCTATCGCGGTATACATTCTCGGCACGAAGAAGGACAGACCAAGAGAGATAAGATAGCCGGGGATAAGATAATATAAAATATTGAAGTCAAGGATAATCCTGATAATAGAAAGACAGATAGAAATTCCAACGCCACAGCACAGAGCGACGGTCATTGACCTGCGGCTGACAGTACCCTCGGTAATCTGTTCTACCTGTCGGTTGAGGACGTGGACTGCGGGCTCTGCGAGAACGACCAGCATTCCGATAACGAAGGAAATAATAACGATAGCCACGGGCTTTTCTGCGAGCTGTACGCCGAGCTTGTAGCCCACGGGCATAAATCCGAGCTTAACTGCCGACAGGAATATAACAAGACCAAGGAAGGTGTAGCCTATACCCACGGCAATCTGCACGAGCTTCTTTTTGGGAAGCTTCAGTATAGCTATCTCGAGGATAACGAAGAAAAGCACGATAAGCCCGAGCGCCATCGCCACCTCGCCCGCCGTATGTAGAAGGGTAGAAATAATACCCGCTCCCGAAATATCCTGCTCATAATCGGGGGTGAAGCTGAGCGTCTGCCCATCTACCAGAGAGCCTAGGAGGAGCACCGCGAGCATAGGGCCAACCGAGCAGAGCGCGATAAGACCGAAGGAGTTTTCCCCCGAGTTCCTTCCGCCTATGGAGGAGGCGATACCGACGCCAAGCGCCATAATAAAGGGTACTGTGATAGGGCCGGTCGTTACTCCGCCGCTGTCGAAGGCGAGAGGGATAAGAGCTTCTCCGCCGTTGATAATAAGCATCGAGCACATAGCGAAGAGCGCCGCGTAGGAAAACATCAGCATTCCCGAGAGCTGAACCCTGAAAACTATCTTGATAACCGCGAGAAGCAGGAAGATACCAACTCCGACGCCAACCGTCACGATAAGCGCTGTTGAGCTCATTATATCCTTGACCTGATTAGCGAGCACGGTGAGGTCGGGCTCGGCAACGGTAATCAAAAGTCCCATACCGAAGGAAACCGACAGAAGCAGAGCGAGGCTCTTGGTTTTGGTAAGACCCGAGCCGATATGCTCGCCCATAGGAGTCATAGCGAGGTCGGCGCCAAGGTTAAATAAGCCGATGCCGACGATAAGAAGTGCGGCTGAGATAAGAAAGGCGACAAGCTCAGAGAGCTGCATATTGACAAGCGGTGTGAAATTAAGAACGAGAACGATAAGAACTATCGGAAGAACCGAAACGAGCGCTTCCTTCAGCTTTTTGAAAATAACAGACCTCATAAGCCCCCCTTCCACGAAAATCAAAGCATTATACTATATTAAATATACCATATATTAATGCCCGTGTCAAATATAAAAACGCTTTTCAAGGAAAAAAGTGAGGCTCGGGAAGACCGAGCCTGAAGAAAAAGCTAATCCGTGTGCCCGAGTATTTTCGCGTTTTCCTCGACCCTTCGCTTGTGAAGAGGATACCAGAACCACAGCACCAGAGCAAGCAGAGCGAAGCCCACCGCGGGCACGAGCGTTGAAATATTGAATATTCCGTCGAGCACCGACGGGGAAAAGGCGTTCTCCTCGCTGTATCCAATCACGGAGAGCAGAGCGCCCGTCAGCCCTGCCGATGCCGCCTGTCCGAGCTTCCGCGCGAAGGAGTAGAGCGCGTATATAGAGCCGTCCTCGCGCACCCCGTGCTTTATCTCGGCGTCATCAATAACGTCGGTTATCAGCGCCCAGGAAACCATAGTGAAAATACCGAGTCCCAGCCAGGAAAAGCTGCTAACAGCGACGTACACCCACACGCTCCTCGGTCGGAAAATGAAGAGAAATACCGACACCGCCGCGGCGAAAAGATTTGATACCGCGCTGACCTCCGCCTTGCCAAACCGCCTTGCCAGAGGCTTCGCCACCACCGCTGCCGAGAAAAGCCCGAGCACCATAACTATCGTAGAGGCGGATTGCGCCCTGACGTTGCCGTAATAGTTCGGGAAGACGTAATTTGACATAGATTGCAGCGTCAGCTGAGAGAGAAGCATAACTATCGACGCCGCGATAATAGATAACAGAGCTCTGTTTTTCACAGCCCGCCCGAAAAGCGAAATAACGCTTCCTCGCTCCTCCTTGGTGCTTTCGGTAGCCACTCTTTCCTCTGTCAGAAAATAGCAGAGAATGTAGCAGACTACGGAGAGTATAGAGAACACCCCCGCGATAGCTGTGAAGCGTCCGCCGTTGAGCAGCGTGCCACCGTCGACCGTGTCATACGAAAGAAGCGGCACTCCCGCCCCGACGATAAGCCCTGCAAGAGCGCTTCCCATACTGCGAAAGGTCGAGAGGGATTGACGCTCCTCTGGGTTTCCGGTTATCGCGGACGCCATCGAGCCGTAGGGAATATTTATAGAGGTATAGAATACAGAGCCCCAGAGAATATAGGTCACGGTGAGCCACCCTACCTTGAACGCCATAGGCATATCTGAAAGCCCGCTCTGATAGATAAGGAAGGAAGAAATCGCCACGGGGCCGCACATACGGATGAGCCAGGGCTTGAACTTGCCGTTTTTCGTAACCCTACCCCTGTC
>JAFTST010000001.1 GCA_017467165.1 Clostridia bacterium
CGGAGCCACCGAAACAGCGGTCTATCCCTTGGATTACGAGGGCAGAGTGGCGGAGCTTTCGAGGATTCTCGGCGGTATTAACGTTACCGCGGCGCAGAGAGATGCGGCGATAGATATGCTCAACGAGCCCGACTCACAGGGCTCAGTCGACAATGCCTGAGCGGCTTTTTGACGAATTAAGAAAAAGGAATATAAAATTCAAGCCTGATGCAGATATCGGGAAAATTTCAAGCCTTGGAATACCCGCCACGGCGCTTGTCTTGGTCGAGCCAAAGGACACCTCCGAGCTGATAACAGTGCTAGACTTGTGCTGTGATAAGGGTATTTCGTACAGAGTTATCGGAAGAATGTCGAACACTATGCCAAGGGGTGAGCGTTACCCGGGGGTTCTTATAAGAACGACAGGGATTAACAGATGCAGGCTGCGCGATGGAAGGGTATATGCGGAGTGCGGTTGCTCGCTGTCCTCGCTCGTGCGTCTTGGCTCAGAGGGTGGATACGGCGGAATTGAGGCGCTGTATCATATACCCGGAACGCTTGGCGGAGCAGTCTATGGTAACGCAGGCGCGTGTGGCACGGAGATATGCGACGTATTTATTTCGGGCAGGGTATACTATCCGAAGGAGCGGAGGATTATCTGTGTTGACAACGAGCAAATGCGCTTTTCGTACAGAAAATCTGCATTAAGTGAAGCCGAGGGTGTTTTCCTGGACGGCGAGCTCAGACTTGTCGAAAAATCGAGGGAGGAGATTCTTTCCCTGATTGAAGCGCACAGAATAAAAAGACAAAATCAGCCAAAAGGGGTGAAAACCCTGGGCAGTACCTTCAAAAGAGCGGGAGACCTCAGCGCGGGCTACTATATTGACAGGGCGGGACTCAAGGGCTTTTCTATTGGAGGCGCAGAGGTTTCGCGCGTGCACGCCGGATTTATCGTCAATCGCGGCGGAGCAACCGCAGAGGACGTACTAAGGCTTATCGAGCATATCAAGACAAGAGTTTTTGAATGCTTTGGCATTCTACTCGAGGAAGAAATACAAATTTTGTAAGTGGTGAATAAATGTCATTTTCGAGCGAACAGAAGGCGGAGATAATCTCTCAGCCTATAAAAAACGCCTGCTGCAAGCGAGCAATGCTCCAAGGGGTTCTCGCGGCGAAGGCTGGTCTTTCTGATACGAATATTGATATATCGGTTGACAGCGCTGACACGGCGGAATATATAAGAGAGCTTATACGCGAGGTCTATTCGAAGGACGCGACGGTCGCGACCTCAAAAAAAGGCGGCAGAAGACGTATAGTCAGCTTTTTCGCGCCCTCGGCTGCAAGATATATTGAGCAATTCATCTCGGGCGAGCTCTTTTTCACCGAGAAGTGCCAGGGGTGCAGCTCCGCGTTTCTCAGAGGAATTTTCCTCGTCTCGGGCAGAATAAGCGACCCCGACAAGCAATACTCGCTTGAGTTTCTGATTCCGCACTCGAGAGAGAGGATAGTAGCGTTTTTTGAGCAAATGGGACTTAGTCCCAAAATTTCACACAAGCCGAATGAAATTCTGATTTACTTCAGAAGCACGGTATATATAGAGGACTTTTTCGCTCTCGCGGCTATGAACAACACGGCCTTCGCTGTAATGAACGCGAAAATCAACGGAGAGCTCAGAAATAACGTCAACAGGATTATCAACTGCACGACGAGCAACATCGGAAGGGCGGTTTCCGCATCGCTCCAGCAGATAGAATTAATAGAGCAGCTTGTAGAAAAGGGGCTTATCTCACAGCTTCCCGACGAGCTGCAACAGACAGCGATGCTTCGCCTCGAGCATCGTGACCTTTCACTCTCACAGCTTGCCGCTTTGACTACTCCAAGTATATCAAAGCCGGGGCTTTCGCACAGGCTGAAAAGAATCACCGAGCTTGCCAAGGAGCTGCTCGGAATAACAGAGGACTAATATCGAAGGGAGAAAAGCTATGGGCGGCTTCGTTCATCTGCACCTACATACAGAATACAGCCTGCTTGATGGAGCGACGAGGATTTCCACTATCGCGGACAAGGCGATATCAGACGGACAAAGCGCGGTTGCTATCACGGACCACGGCGTTATGTACGGCGTGGTGGAATTCTATAATTCCTTGAAGGCTAAGGGAATTAAGCCAATCATAGGCTGTGAGGTATACGTTGCCCAGAGAGGCAGATTTCTGAAGGAGGGCAAGATTGACAGCTCGGGAGAGCATCTTGTTCTGCTTTGTAAAAACAGCACCGGCTACAAAAACCTGTGCTATATGGTTTCGGAGAGCTTTATCAACGGCTTTTATTCAAGACCGAGAGTGGATATGGCTCTCATCAGAGAGCACAGCGAGGGCCTGGTTGCCCTGTCGGGCTGTATCGGCGGAAGAATTCCTCAGCTTATCCTGGCGGGAAGTATGGAGGAGGCAGAGCGCGCGGCGCTTGAGATGAGAGAGATTTTCGGCGAGGATTTCTACCTCGAGGTCCAGAATCACGGTATGGATGAGGAAAGACGGGTTAACTTCGGTCTGAAAATGATTTCCGAGAAGCACAATATACCTCTCGTTGCCACCAACGACGTGCATTATCTTGAAAAATCCGATGCCGACGTCCAGGCAACCCTGATGTGTATTCAGACGAATAACGTTATTACAGACGGTCGCCCCTTCGGCTTTGAAACCGACGAGTTCTATTTCAAGACCGAGAAGGAAATGCGCGAGCTTTTCGCAGGCTTCAGGGGCGCTGTCGATAACACTGTTGTTATCGCCGAAAAATGTAATTTTGATTTTGAATTTGATAAGCTCCATCTTCCTACCTTCGTTCTTCCCGAGGGGGTAACTCACAGGGATAAGCTCAGAGATGATACCTATCGGGGATTTGAGGAGCGGATAGCCAAGGGAAGATTTGATTTTGATAAAAATCCTAGAGAAATATACGAAAAAAGGCTGGAGTATGAGCTTTCCGTCATTGATAAAATGGGCTTCAACGCCTATTTCCTTATAGTCAGCGATTTCGTCGCCTTCGCCAAGGGAAGCGATATACCCGTAGGGCCGGGTCGTGGCTCGGGCGCGGGAAGCCTTGTTGCATTCTGCATTGGCATAACCGACGTTGACCCCATAGAGTTTGACCTTCTCTTTGAGAGGTTCCTTAATCCCGAGCGAGTTTCAATGCCTGATTTTGACATTGATTTCTGCTATAACAGACGCGAGGAGGTTATAGAGTACGTCAAGAGAAAATACGGCGAGGACAAGGTCGCGCAGATAGTTACCTTTGGAACGCTGGCTCCGAGAGCGGCGGTGCGCGACGTTGGCAGAGCGCTCGGTATGCCTTATTCGAAGGTTGACCCAATAGCCAAAATGATTTCCCCCGACTGCGAG
>JAFTST010000022.1 GCA_017467165.1 Clostridia bacterium
ATAGCCGTGAACGCCTCCCTGTCGCACCAGGGCTTGATAGCGGCACAAATAGAGAACGCACTACGGAAATCCCGCAGTGCGTTTTTTATTGACATTGACGAAAGGATATGATATAATTATGGCGTGGGATGAAAGCAAGCATCCAAGAGATGACGACGGAAAATTCACTAACGGGACGGGAGCACCCAGAACGTTTAGGCAGAATGCGCCGTACGGCGAGATACTCGGGCTTGACTACTTTTCCGAAAAGAAATCAAAAACCGCAAAAAGTAACGCCACACCACCGCCGCCTCAACCGCGTGAGGCATTTGGCTTTGCAAACAAGGAACGCCTCAACACCGATCATCACGTGAAGCACGCTAGAGAGATGGGCTTCAAGGATCAAAAGGAGTACGAGCGCGCTGCGATTGAGTTTTGGTCTAATGGCAGCGGTAAGAAATATTTCGGAATTGACGGACATTTTTATAAATACGATGAATCTACCAATCGCTTTGTTTCCGTTAATAAAGACGGTTATATTTTAACCTTTTTTATTTACAACAAAAATAAATTTGAACGAAAGAGAGTTCAGTTAAGGCTGTATGAAATCTGAATCTATTTTCACGTGTCCGATATGTAATACGGAGTACGATATTGCAGAATATCTCGGTTGCCCCAAATGTGAATGGGAATTCCAAGGGCACGAGGATATAATGACCGAGGATGAAATATGTCCCTATCATCTCATATCCATATGCGAAGCAAAGAAAAACTACGCGAATGGTCTTAATGTGTGGGGCAAACCTTTGAAACAGTAATTTCATAATCAGGCGCTCTGCGAGAAATCGCAGGGTGCTTTTTTATACGCTTTGTATATTTCTCGCCCCTTCATTCTGAAACGGGACAGAAATTTAAAGCAAGGTAAAATAACCATTTATTACCACATTTTTAAAAGTCGAGAAAAAATGAGAAAAAATAATAAAAAATGAGAAAAAATGTGAAAAATTCTGTGCTATAATGGTATCGTCGAAAGGTATATAGATACGTCGGTGAGCAGGCGCAGGCGGAGATAGACACGGAAAACCCAACTATTGACATTTTCTTCCTAGCGTGATAGAATGGTCGCGGAGGTGGAATATGAATAAAAACAAATTGAAAATTTTGGTTGCTTTTATTGGTTTTTTTATTGCCATTTTTTCAGTTTATTGCATTTTTGAAGTGAATATACCGCAATGGAAATATTATTTTGCGATAAAAAATGTAGGCGACGAGCTTCTTATGATAAAATATGAAGGGATAGGATTTTTCAACTCTTTGATTTTTCCATCGATTCAAACACTTTTATTGCTTTTGACAGGAACTGTTATGTCAATAAAATCGTTCCCCTCTTTTTCATCGTACTTAATAAACCGTGTTGCTGCGGTTAAAAACAAGATAAAAGCCATCAAGAGAAATTTAAACAATAAACGGGTAGAAAAACTGAAAGCTAAAATTGAAAAGATGGAGAGCGACGATTAGTCGCTCTCTTTTATTTGGAGGTATTGTGAACTCTAGACAATTTCATATCAAGCAGGACGGGACGTGGCAGAGGTTAAATGCTACTCCCGTTTTTCCTTTTTCCATCGGCGAGCTTCTAGACGAAGGTTTTTGGGGGGCGTGTCATAAGGTCTGTGACTGACAACTGTTTGGGGCTATGAAGCTACTCTCTTTCCCAAAATTTCCTATCGTACTTGATTTTGCGCGACGGGCGTGTTATAATTTAACGTGGACTCGGGGAGAACCCTCGGGATTGACTTTGAAAAACGTCGGAGTCCCGGCTCCGAAAACTAAATAGGAGAAGATATGAAAGAAATTTATTCGATTTTCAGAGATGAGCTGTTAAATTCCTGCGTGCCCTTCTGGCTCGAAAACGGCTGGGACAAGGAGTTTGGCGGACTTATCAACTGCCTTGACCGCGAGGGCAGGATTTATTCCACCGACAAGAGCGTGTGGATGCAGTGCAGGGCGGGCTGGACCTATTCCTACATATACAACCACATTGAGAAGAAGCAAGAATATCTTGATTTCGCGCGTGACTGTATCGATTTCGCAACCAAGCATTGCATCGATAAGACCGACGGAAGAATGTACTTCACCGTTACTCAGGACGGTAGACCCCTGCGCAAGCGCAGATACCATTTCAGCGAGACCTTCTATATCATTGCCAACGCCGAGTATTATATGGCTACGGGCGACGAGGCGTATCTTGACGCGGCGAGAAAATACTACGAGCTCGTTCTGGCAATCTACAAGGATTCTCTGGCAGACCCCTTTAAGATAACCCCCAAGAGCTATGCCGAAACGAGAAATATGAAGTCGCTCGCAGAGCCTATGATAATGCTCAACGTCACATCGATTATGCGCGATGCGGACAAGGAGGGCTACGAGCTCTATAACTCGGTTATCACGGAGCTTATCGAGGATATAAGGGCGTTCTATAAGCCCGAGTACAATGCTCTTTTCGAGAGCGTTACCGTGGATAACGAGGTTGTTCTCGAGTCCGCTCCCTGCCGCGTGATAAATCCTGGTCACGACATAGAGTGCGCTTGGTTCCTTCTCGAGGAGGGAATAAAAAGAGGCGACGAGTCTGTTATCGACTTCGCGAGGACGGTATTTGACAACGCCTTTGAGCTCGGCTGGGACAAGGAGTATGGCGGAATATTCTATTTCAAGGATATTCTCGGTATGCCCGTCGAGGCATATGAGCACGATATGAAGCTCTGGTGGCCTCACAACGAGACGGTTATAGCCTCGCTGATGCTCTATAAGCACACGGGTCTTGATAAGTACAAGGAGATATTCGACAGAGTTCGAGTCTATGCGTTCGAGCACTTCTCCGACAGAGAACACGGCGGCGAATGGCTTGGTTATCTGCGCCGCGACGGAAAGCCCACCGAGCCGCCCTGCAAGGGTCACACCTACAAGGGCCCGTTCCACGTTATGCGTATGCTGGCGAAGTGCCTGACGCTTATAGAAGAATAAATAAGTTTTTGAGGCGATTGTATGAAAAGCTATTCTGAGCTGTTTTTAGACACCGACAGGACTGCCACCCTGGGCGAGAGGGAAATACCGCTCTCTGTTCTTTTGAGCGAATACGAGAGCGAGGTTATCTCCGCGATTTTTCCCGAGGGGCTCTGTGCCGAGCTTTCGGAGAGGGACCTTGACGGGCAGCTTTCCTGCGTCGGACTTCTCGTATCCGAGTTTGACAGCCTTGCGGGAAAATCCGCGCTTTCCTCGGACTATCCTGCGCTGAGCGTTGAGAAAATCAAGTCCGAGTGGCATCGCTGTCGCCCGCTGTACGCGCTCGAGGAGATAATAGACGCCCTGCTCGTTACCGAGGGAGGCGTACTCGTCGGCGTGTATGCTTATGGAAAAATACTCTGGCTTGGCTGTGAGATAGAATACAAGACCACCCGATACAGCTCGGGTGACAACAACGGCGCGGGCTATAAGGGCGAGGGCTACTATGAGGCGAGCGCTTACCTTTCCTTTCTGTATTCCCCGAGCCTGATTTTCGCCGATACGATTTTCGCCTCGGGAATGGATATGGATATTACCGAGCTTGTGGTTGCACAGGGAATAACCACCCTCGCTCCCCGAGCCTTTGAGGGCAGGAAAAGCCTCACCCGTGTGAGATTTCCCAAGTCGCTCACCGAGATTGGCGCCGGCGCCTTCAAGGACGCGATAGCGCTCAGGGACATTGAAATTCCCGAGAGGGTCACCGCTATCGGCTCCGAGGCGTTTTCGGGCTGCACAAGCCTTCGCACAGTGAGAATACCCGCGAGCGTTACCAAGCTTGGCTGGGATGCTTTTTCGTGCTGCAGCTCGCTGGAGAGGGTGGAAATCGTCGGCGAAACCGAGATAGACAGCTCGGCCTTCAAGGGCTGCGAGTCGCTTCGCGAGGTAGTGTTTGAGAGTCGGGGCGCTACGGTTGGCTCATTCAGCTTCAGCGAATGTAAGCGGCTGGAGGCGGTAGTCGGCTCGGAAAATATAGCGAAAATAGGAGAGTACGCCTTCTTCGGCTGTGAGTCGCTCAAGGAATTCAGGGTCGCCGACGGAATATATTCCATTCTTGGCGGAACCTTCGGAGGATGTACCTCTCTTGAAAAAATTTATCTTCCCGAGAGTGTCACGAGCATTGGCTCGTACGCATTTTCGAGCTGTAGCTCGCTTGTCGAGCTCTCGCTCTCGGGTCGGCTCTGGAACGTTTCGAGCGGAGCGTTTTTCGGTTGCAGCTCACTCACCAGAGTCAGTCTGCCCGAGGGAATGGTGGACGAGCTCGAGAGGTCCTTTGAGGGCGAGCTCCCCGAGGGAATAGAGTATATATTCAAATAGAAATGAGCGGCGCTAATGCCCCGCCAAGTGATACGGAGGATATATGAAGTACAAGAGCAGAGCCGTGCTGATAGTGATATTGGTCGCGCTTATTCTCGCGTTTCTGTTGATAGGAACCTTCCTGGTTATTAAATTTGCCAACGTCAACGGCGAAATTTTCGGAGCGGAGGCGGCTGTCGGACTTTTCTCACTGCTCGCCACTCTTATCGGTACGCTTTTCGTGGCGTTCGAGCTGAAAAACTCCTCTGAGGTTACCTGCTGTGAGATGCTGATTAATCTCAACAACTACTTCCACGACAGCGACAGGCTGATGAGGGTGTACGCCGCACTCGACAACGCGTACCTCTGGGGAAAGAACAACGACGAGGTATGGGAGGGCGTTGAGGACGCGGACGTGCAGTTCTTCTGCACCTTTTTTGAGAACCTCTCTCTGCTCGTTCAGCACAAGATAGCGAAAATCAAGGACCTTGACGACCTTTTCGGCTACAGGTTTTTCCTCTTCATGAATAACCCCCATATTCAGGAAAAATATCTTCTCACAACCTCGTCCTCCTTCGCCAACCTCTTTGGACTATATACCCAGTGGATAGCCTACCGGGATGAGGAAAACAAGAGGGTAGAGGTTCGTCCCGTGGTCGGAAAGGAATACAGATTTACTAAGGAATACCTTGAGAAGAAGATGTACCTTGTCGACAACGGCGTCGGAAAGCATCTCTACTGTGAGGTGGAGAAGGGTGGAAAAAAGCTGCTTGTCCGCGACGTATGGTTTGACGAGATGGGACAGGTCCTTAAGCTTCAGAAAAGGGTGCACGAGGCTATGCCCGACCCCGAGATGTACGTCGAAACCACGAGAAACGAGCTTATCGAGTCCTTGCATATGGACTACGTCCTTGGCGCGTACGACGGGGACAGGCTCGTGGCGGTCAACATCAGTATAGATAACAGAAGCTGTGACAGAAACCTCGGTCAGAAGTGCGGACAGAGCGCGAGGGATTGCTACACCTTCGACGCGGTGTTCGTAGACCCGGAGTACAGAGGTCTGGGTATTCAGTCGGCGTTCATCGACGTTGCCAAAAAGCAGGCGAAAATAGACGGCGCTAAGTCTATATGGTGCACAGTAGCCCCCGAAAACAAGCACAGCCACGACAACTTCATCGCCTCAGGCTTCCGGGTATACAGAGCGGGAGTCAGGATGTACGGCGGTCACATAAGGGACGTCTTAAGATACGATATCGAGGATTGAGAACCGTCAAAAAAAGAAAAGGACTGAACGACTGTTCAGTCCTTTTTCGCTACACGGGTGAGGGCTATTCCTTAACTATTCTTATCGCGACTATCTGCGGCGGATAGGAGAGCATAACCTGTCCGTTGTAGAAAATCTCAACGACGTCGCCGACCAAAAGGCTGGATAAGCCAAGTCCTTTTCCGTCCTTGTCCTCAATAACCGTTTTATCGCTGACGATAACCCAATGGGGTCCCGAGGTATACTCGCTCTCCAGAACCTCAACCTCAATTCTGTCGCCTATATTAACAATCTGTGCGCGCATTCTGACGCGCTCGTCACCACTCTCACGCTGACAGCTCAAAAGAAAAAGCGCGGGAAGTGTGAGAAGCAGAAGCCCGTATTTCAAAAATTTCATTTTTCATCTCCAACTAAGTCAGGGGGCGCATCTATCCGAGCGCCGTATTAATATGTTAGCTACTCTTTCCACTATTATTTTATCAAAAAAGCGCCAAATAGTGAAAAATAAGTATACTGACGTGCACTCACGGGAAAATATTAACACAAAATAGAGAAAAAGTCAACATACGCTGAAAATTAAGGGTAGAGAGCGCTCATCTTCTTGACAAGAGGCTGAGGCTTTGGTATAATTTATCCGAAAGAAAAAGGAGAGTACTATATGAAAATCACGGTACTTGGCGCGGGCACGTGGGGTGTCGCGCTGTCCTCTCTGCTCAGGGACAACGGGCACGAGGTGACTCTGTGGAGCGCGCTCCCCGAGGAGCTTGACAGCCTAAGACGGGAGGGAAGACATAAGAATCTGCCCGGGGCAAAAATTGCCGAGGGTATAAAATATGATGCAGATATCAAGTCGGCGGTAACAGGCTGTGAGGCGTGTCTTTTCGCGGTTGCCTCGGGCTATATCCGAAGCACTGCAAGGCTTGCCGCGCCGCACCTTTCAAACGGAGCAATTCTTATCAGCGCGGCGAAGGGCATTGAGGAGGACACTCTCCATACTATGTCCGAGGTTATAGCCGACGAGGTCAGAGAGAACAATCCGAGCCTTGACTTTTCGGTAGTGGCGCTCTCGGGGCCGACGCACGCGGAGGAGGTTGCCCTCGGGCTTCCGACATCGATTGTATCCGCCTGTGAGGACGAGGAGGTTTCAAGACGGGTAGCCGAGGCGTTTTCCTCGGGCTGTATGAGAGTATATACCAACACGGATATCCTCGGCGTCGAGATTTCGGGAGCTCTGAAAAATATAATAGCCCTCGCGGCAGGCATCAACAAGGGTATGGGCTTCGGCGACAACGCGCAGGCGATGCTGATAACAAGAGGTATCGCCGAGATAACCAGAATGGGACTTGCCCTGGGGTGCAAGCGTCGTACCTTCATGGGGCTTGCGGGCATTGGCGATCTTATCGTTACCTGTACCTCGCGCCACAGCCGGAACAACCGCTGCGGCGAGCTTATCGGACAGGGGATGAGCTATGGCGAGGCAAGCGAAAAAATCGGTATGGTCGTTGAGGGCTACCACGCGCTTCGCGCGGCGGTGAAGCTTTCCGAGAGGCTGGGCGTCGAGATGCCTATAACGAGGGCGGTGTATGACGTCATATTCTCGGGCGTGTCTGTGAGGGACGCTATGACGGCGCTTATGAGCCGTGATATGAAAAGCGAGCTGGAGTAGAACCCCAGCCCCGTGTTAATTTATTCTGATATTTTTTAAGCTCCGCTATGTAAGCTGAAATTTACATAGCGGAGCGCTTTTTATCCTTTTGGAACAAGCTCGTAGCCCTTTCCCGATATAATAACCGTGACGCTTGGGTTGTCGCACAGCGCGTATATCCTCGTCAGGTCAAGAATAAGGGTATATTCACCACCCGAAACCTCAAGCGTGCATACCATAAGCTCGCTTCGGTCGGTGTAGTCCCCGTATTTAGCTCCGAGCTCGCCCTTTCCTATATTGTAGGTGGCGATACAGCTTTCGCCCCCGGCGCTGAAGGTGGCGAGAATACCAAGGGCGTCTATTATCTCACCCTGTATTTTCAGCCGAGCCACGCCGTCCGTGTAGCTTTCGAGGGTTACTCTCAGGTCTATCCCTGCGGATTCTCCGCTTTCAATCTTATCTGTCGCGCCGATGAAGCCGTCGGGTGAGCTCTCAGAGTCCCCCCAGCCCGAGTTGCCGGAGTCATCGGGGGCGTTCGGGGCGGGCTCCATATTTCCGCCTATATCATTAGCGTCGTTTTTTGGACGCAGGTAGGGAAAAAGAGCGATGCCCACGGCTATTATCAGACAGGCGGCGGTACCCACGGCGCTCTTTAACCACCTCGGTATTTTTTTCTTGTAGGGAGTCATTGACTCCGCGATATATTTATCGTCGATGAAGCTCATCGCTTCATAAAGCTGTGTTTTATTCAATCGAAAAGCCCCTCCTTGATAAGTTTTTCTCTGAGCATACCCCTCAGCCTGAAAAGTCGCACCTTGACAGCCGACTCGTTCTTCCCGAGAGCCCTCGCTACGTCTGAAACAGGCTGCTCGTGAAAATATCTCAGAACGAACATTCGTCTGTCCACCTCGGGCAGTCCGCACAGAAAGCTGTTGATAACGACGGCAATCTCACGGCTGTCGAGGTCACACTCACCACCGCCCACGCATTCTGACAGCTCGTCGAGCGACTCTATCCCGTCGTATGCCGCGCGCTTTTCCGCAGACCTCGCCCTCATCCTGTCGAGCGAGAGATTTCTTGTTATCCTGGCGAGAAAGGCGGAGAATATGCGGGGCACCTCGGGCGGTATTTTCGTCCATGCTCGCATATAGGTATCGTTGACGCATTCCTCCGACTCGAACTCGTCGGAGAGGATATTGTAGGCTATTTTTCCAAGGTACGCGCCGTATTTCTCCGCAGTCGCGCTGATGGCGCTCTCATCTCTTGAAAAATAAAGCTCTATTATTTTCCCGTCGGTCATAGCTATCCCCTCCTATATATATTGACGAGCCGGATTTCATTTGGTTACAGCGTTTTTTGTATTTTAGCATTTTTTTCGGGGTCAGTCAATACACTTGTGCGCCACCGAGGACTGAGGTGGAAAAATGTTGAACAAAATTGTACGAAAAGTATTGAAAAAATCTCGCGTGTGTGCTAATATATAGTTTAGTTTTGTTTTTATCCGCTTGCCACCCCCATGGCAGTGGGGAAAGGAGAAAAAATGGTTTTTGGAAGACACGTCAACCGCTACTATCTGAAATACGGTCCGATGCTGCTTCTGGGTATAATTTCGCTGATGCTCGTTGACTATTTTCAGCTCAAGATACCCGAGCTGTACGGTATGCTTCTTGACGGCGTCAACTACGGCGTGGTTAAGATTGACGGAAAGGAAGTAGCCTTTGATATGGACTTCGTTCTCGTCAGGCTGTGCGAGCCGATGCTGGTAGTTATCTTCGTTATGCTCGTGGGCAGATTTCTGTGGCGAGTATGCTTTTTCGGCTCGGCTATCAAGATGTCAACCGACCTGCGCCGCAGAATGTTCGGTCACTGCAAGGAGCTTTCGGTAGAGTATTATCAGGTCAACAAGGTTGGAAACCTGATGTCACTTTTCACCAACGACCTTGAAACCATACAGGAGTGCTTCGGCGACGGCGTGCTTATGATGTTCGACGCCCTGCTTCTCGGCGGACTTGCGCTTTTCAAGATGGCGAGAATGAATATTTTTCTTATGCTTCTGTCGCTGGTGCCAATGGCTCTGCTTCTGCTTGTCAGCACGGTCGTCGGAAAGTATATGATGAAAAAATGGGATGCCAGACAGGCGGCGTTCTCCGCGCTTTCGGATTTTTCGCAGGAGAGCTTTTCGGGAATAGCTGTAATCAAGGCATTCGTCAAGGAATTCAAGGAGCTGTGGGCGTTCAAGCGCCTCAGTAAGAATAACGAGAACGCCAACGTAGAGTTCACCAAGGCGTCGACGCTTCTACATATACTCGTCACTCTGTTCGTTGAATCGGTTATGTGCATCATATTTGGCTACGGCGGATATCTCGTGCACGAGGGAGTCTTTTCCTCGGGCGAGCTTCTCACCTTCAGCGGATATTTCACCAGCGTTATCTGGCCGATTATGGCTATCTCTCAGCTTATAGATATGCATTCCAGAGGTACTGCGTCACTCAAGCGTGTGTCCGAGCTGCTCGACGCGGAGATTAACGTCCGCGACAGAGAGGGCGTTTCCGAAATTGACAATATAAGGGGAGATATTGAGTTCAGAAATCTCACCTTCCGCTATCCCGACGGAGATTATGACGCGCTCTCTGACGTGTCCTTTAAAATCGAGGCGGGCGAAAACGTGGGAATCATAGGAAAGACCGGCTCGGGAAAGACGACGCTCGTCGACCTGATACTCAGAGTGTACAACGTGCCTGACGGCACACTCTTCATCGACGGACACGACGTCAACGATATTCCGATAGACACCGTGCGCCGCTTTTCCGCCTATGTTCCGCAGGACAACTTCCTTTTCAGCGATACTATTGAAAGCAATATAGCCTTCGCGGTCGATGAATACGGCACAGCCGACGTTGAGCGCGCGGCAGCCCTTGCCGACGTACACGGAAATATATCCGAGTTCAAGGAGGGCTATTCCACCGTCCTCGGAGAGCGCGGAGTCACCGTTTCGGGAGGACAGAAGCAGCGTATCTCGATAGCGAGAGCTATTATGAAGGACGCATCCATACTTATCCTCGACGACTCCGTCTCGGCGGTTGATACCGACACCGAGAGGGTTATTATCTCCAATCTCAAGGAGAACAGGAGAGGAAAGACCACGATACTTATCGCCCACAGAGTTTCCACCATTGAAAATATGGACAAGATAATATACGTTGACGACGGCAGAGTTACCGCTGTCGGTACTCACACGGAGCTTCTCCACAGCTGTGAGGACTACAGAAATATGGTAGAGCTGCAGAGACTCGAGGACGAGAAGGGAGGTAACTCCTGATGCCGAATTATTATCCCCTGCTCATAGTCGGAGCTATCATCGGCGTGGTTACAACGATATTCATCATCGCCTACGCCATGATGAAGGATAAGAAAACCGCCATAGGCTTTGACAGAAATATGAAGGACACAGAGATTGTTAAGCGTATCCTCGTGTATGCGAAGCCGCACGCCCTCAAGTTCCTTCTCGTAGGACTTTTCATGGTTTTCGCCATATCCTACGATATCATAGCGCCCATTCTCGTCGGAGAGATACAGGGACTTATCAAGACACAGGGCTTCGAGATGTCGAGGCTTCTGGCTATGATAGCGGTCTACGGCTCGATACTTCTCGTGTCGCTGGTATGCACCTACTGTCAGTCTATACTTCTGCAGAAGACCGGACAGAAGATACTCTCCTCGATAAGAGAGGATATTTTCTCGCACATTGAGAGCCTTTCGCACGCGCAGCTCAACCGTATCCCCACGGGAAAGCTGGTTACCAGAGTAACCAACGATACCAACGCTATCTCGATGGTATTCACACATATTCTGGCGAACCTTGTCAAAAATTTCTTTATCATACTCGGTGTGCTGGTCGCTATGCTGGCGCTCAACTATATGCTCACCCTGATGATACTCTGCTTCGTGCCCTTCATAGTAATCTTCACCCTGATTTTCAGAAAGTTCTCGCGCAGGGCGTACAGAAGGGTCAAGGACGCTACAACCGATATCAACACCTACCTCTCCGAGAACCTCTCGGGAATGAAGATAACCCAGATCTTCAACCGTCAGGAAAGAAAGGCGGAGGAGTTCGAGCAGCGCAACGTAGCGCTCGATAAGGCAAGACACCAGGAGATATTCGTCTTCAGTATATTCAGACCTATGGTCTATATGCTCTACGTCTCCTCGATACTCTGTCTTTTCTACCTCGGCGCCAGGGGCGTTATTCTCGACACCGAAATTTTCGGTCAGAGAATAGGCAGCGAAACTATCGTTACCTTCTATATGTATATCAACAAGTTCTTCAACCCGATACAGACCCTCGCCGAGCAGTTCAACAGGCTTCAGGCGGCATTCGCCTCGGCTGAGAAGATATTCTCAATAATGGATATGCAGCCCGAGGTGGTTGACAGCGAGGATGCCGTGGAGCTTGACGAGGTCAGGGGCGATATTGAGTTTAAGAACGTATGGTTCTCCTATATCCCCGGCGAATGGGTGCTCCGCGACGTGTCCTTCACAGTCAAGGCTAACGAAACCGTCGCCTTCGTAGGCTCCACCGGCTCGGGAAAAACGACGATACTCTCGCTTATCTGCCGGAACTACGATATACAGAAGGGACAGATACTGATAGACGGCGTGGATATCAAGAAAATCAAAATATCCTCGCTTCGCCGCCACTTCGGACAGATGCTCCAGGACGTATTTCTGTTTTCGGGTACTATCCGCTCGAATATAGTTCTGCACGAGGAGAGCTTCACCGACGAGGAGATAATGAGAACCTGCGACTACGTCAATGCCACTCACTTCATATCGAAGCTCAAGGACGGTCTTGACGAGGAGGTCAGAGAGAGGGGCAACAACTTCTCCGCGGGACAAAGACAGCTTCTGTCCTTCGCCCGTACGATTATCCACAAGCCCTCGGTTATGATACTCGACGAGGCTACGGCGAATATCGACACCGAAACCGAGGTGCTCATTCAGGACTCGCTCGAAAAAATGATGAACGTCGGAACGATGCTTATAGTAGCGCACAGGCTCTCTACCATACAGCACGCGGACAACATCATAGTCCTCTCTCACGGCGAGATAGTAGAGCAGGGCAACCACTTCGAGCTTCTGGCTAAAAAGGGCAGGTACTACGGACTTTATATGCTTCAGTTCGAGAAGGAAAGACTTAGGAAAAATAATTGACACCTGCGGCAGATTTCTAAAAAAATGAATATCCACTCAGGGCGCGGAGAAATCCGCGCCCTATTTATTTTAAATATTTTAACAATTTAGTTTCAAATCGGTCTTTACAAATGGGGAAAAATATGCTACAATATAAAATGGAAAAATGAGGGCAGGAGGGAATTATGCGCATTGATAAGCTGCTCAGCGAAATGGGCATAGCCACGCGACGCGAGAGCGCCGCCACAGCGAGAGCGGGCGGTGTTACAGTCAACGGCGACGTGGTCAAGGACCTCTCCCGTCATATAAATCCCGAGGTGGATACGGTGTGCTATCGTGGCAGGGCGGTCGAATATAACCGCTTCGTCTATATAATGCTGAACAAGCCCGAGGGCTACGTCAGCGCCACCGAGGACTCGCGGCTGCCCGTGGTGACCGAGCTGTTACCAGAGGAGCTGCGCCACCGTGAGCTTTTTCCCGTCGGCAGACTCGACAGGGACACAGTGGGGCTTATGATACTGACCAACGACGGTCAGCTCGCCCACACTCTTCTCTCGCCAAGACGGCACGTGACCAAGCTGTACAGATTCAGGGCGTCAGAGCCCGTATGCGAGGGAGCGGAGGAGAAATTCAGAGATGGAATCACGCTTGCCGACGGATATGAGTGCAAGAGCGCGGTGATTTCGCTCGACCCCGACCGAATGGGAGGACTTATCGAGCTCACCGAGGGCAAGTACCATCAGATCAAGAGGATGATAGCCTCGCTTGACAACAGGGTTGTCTACCTTGAGCGAGTGCAGTTCGCAGGCATTTCGCTCGACGGCTCGCTTGAGCGCGGAGAGTGGCGCCATCTTTCCGCCGGGGAGGTTTCCTCGCTCAGAGAAAAGGCAGGAGCTATTCAGTAATTTTTTTATAGGAGCAGATAGATGAACATTTTCAAGACACTGGCAACAGAGTTCAACGTCACCGAGGAGCAGGTTGAAAAGACCGTTGCCCTCATCGACGAGGGTAACACCATACCCTTCATTTCGAGATACAGGAAGGAGGTTACGGGCGGACTTGACGATACCACACTTCGTGAGCTCAACGACCGTCTTAACTATCTCAGAAATCTCGAGGAGAGAAGAGAGCAGATTTCGGGAATTATCGAGGAGCAGGGAAAGCTGACGCCCGAGATAACCCACGCGCTTAACAACGCCAAGACCCTCGTCGAGCTTGAGGATATATACCGTCCCTACAAGCCCAAGAGAACTACCAGAGCGTCCATCGCCCGCGCTAAGGGGCTTGAGCCTCTGGCGCAGTACATTATGGAGCAGAGGGACAGCTACGAGCCTACTATCGAGGAGTATGCAGAAGAGTTCATCTCCACCGAGGAGGGCAAGGAGGTTCCCGACGCCAAGGCGGCTCTGCAGGGCGCGTCCGATATTATCGCCGAGGATATCTCCAACGACGCGGAGCTGAGAAAGAGCCTGCGTGAGTTCACCGTGAGAAACGGCTCGCTTACCTCGAAGGGCACCACCGACGAGCCCTCGGTATATGATAACTACTACGAGTTCTCCGAGCCTATCAAGAAGCTTAAGGGACACAGAGTTCTCGCCATTAACCGCGGCGAGAAGGAGGACTTCCTCAAGGTTGCGGTGACTCTTCCCGAGGAGGACGGTATCGCGCAGATAGTATCCCGAGTTGTCACCAACAAGCAGTCCCCCGCGCTTCCAAGACTTATGGAAACCATCACCGACGCCTATGACAGACTTCTTTTCCCAGCTATCGAGCGAGAGGTGCGCACAGCCCTGCTTGACGATGCCTGTGAGGGAGCTCTCAAGGTGTTCGCAGAAAACCTCAGAAACCTTCTTCTCGTCTCTCCCCTTAAGGGAAAGACGGTGCTTGGCTACGACCCCGGCTACGGTCACGGATGTAAGCTCGCGGTTGTTGATAAGACGGGAAAGGTTCTTGACACCGCGGTTATTTATCCCTTCCGCTCCAAGGGCAGGGATAACGAGGACGACCTTCGCCGCTCGGCAACCGTTGTTCTGCGCCTTATCAACAAGTGCGGCGTAGACGTTATTTCCATCGGTAACGGCACAGCCTCCAGAGAGAGCGAGAAATTCATAGCGGAGCGCGTTATCCGCGACCCCTCCTGCCCCAAGGGCGTTAAATATACCATCGTTTCCGAGGCAGGAGCCTCGGTCTATTCCGCCTCGAAGCTCGCGGCTGAGGAGTTCCCGGACTTTGACGTTATGCAGAGAAGCGCGGTTTCTATCGCCCGCAGACTTCAGGACCCCCTCGCAGAGCTCGTTAAGATTGAGCCCAAGGCTATCGGCGTCGGTCAGTACCAGCACGATATGAAGCAGAACAGACTCAACGAGGCTCTCGGCGGCGTGGTCGAGGACTGTGTTAACGCCGTAGGCGTTGACGTCAATACCGCGTCCTATTCGCTTCTCGCCTACGTTTCGGGAATCAACTCCACCGCGGCGAAGAATATAGTCAAGTACAGAGAGGAAAACGGAGAGTTCAAGACGCGCCGCAGCATCTTAAAGGTGCCGAAGATTGGCGAAAAGGCGTTCACTCAGTGCGCGGGCTTCCTTCGTATCCCGGGCGGCAGAGACGTGCTCGACAACACGGGCGTCCACCCCGAGTCCTACGCGGTTGCAGAGGATCTTCTCAAGCGCTTTGGCTTCTCTCTTGAGGACGTCAGAGCGGGCAGCCTGCCTCTTCTTCGCTTCAAGGCTGAGAAGTACGGCACCTCGAAGCTTGCCAAGGAGCTTGGCTGTGGCGAGCCCACCCTGCTTGATATTATAGGCGAGCTTGAAAAGCCCGGCAGAGATATCCGTGACGACGCTCCCGCTCCCGTGCTTTCCTCTGACGTTCTCGATATAGAGGACCTCAAGGAGGGTATGCAGCTCAAGGGTACTGTCAGAAACGTTACCGACTTCGGCTGCTTCGTTGATATAGGCGTGCACCACGACGGACTTCTCCACATCTCCGAGATGTCCGACAGATATATCAAGCACCCCTCAGAGCTCTTCAAGACGGGTGACGTTATCGACGTTATTATCAAGGGCGTTGACCTCAAGAAGCACCGTATATCCCTGACAAGAAAGGGTATGAAGTAAGAGGTCGCCTTCAGGCATAACCAATACAACCTATCAGGAAGCGCGGACAAGACGAGCCGCGCTTCCTTTTTCACTTTTGGAGTGTCGGAGCGCTTTTTTCGGGAAATCGCGGGAAATTCTACCCCTTGTATATAGAATTTATTTAAAAAATTTTTTAAAAGTTCACACAATCGCTTAAATTTATGCTATACTAATATGTAACGGAAATTAAGAAGGGGGAAAAAATAATGTTTGGCTACGTCAAGCCTGTGGTGTCCGAGCTTCTCGTCAAGGAAAACGAGTTCTATCGGGCTACCTACTGCGGAATCTGCCGCGCTATGAAAAGGCACACGGGCAGGCTGTCAACCGTCACCCTCACCTACGACAGCGTCTTTCTGGCGCTGGTGCGAATGGCTTATATTCCCGACTCGGAGCTTTCGTCCTCTATGAGAAGATGCATCGCGCACCCGATGAAGAAGAAAAATATGCTGAACGAAAACTCCGCTATTGAATACACTGCCAGAGCCTTCGGTATTCTCACATACTATAAGATGCGCGACGACCTGACGGACGAGCGCGCGGGAAAGCGTATGCTCCTGTCCCTTCTCCGCCCCATAGCCTCCGATGCTAAGAAAAGGGCGAATCTCTCGGAGCTTTCCGATACAGTCCGCGACAGGCTGGAGAAAATCACAGAGCACGAGAGGGCGAGGACGGCGAGCGTTGACGAGCCTGCGTCGCTTTTCGGCGAGCTTCTCGGCGAGATATTTTCCTTCGGGCTTTCGGGAGAGGATAAGCTCGTTACCTATCAGTGCGGCTTTCACCTCGGAAAATTCATATACGCCGCGGACGCCGCAGAGGATTACTCGGAGGACAAGCGTCTCGGAAGGTACAACCCATTCATAGAGCTGTACGGCGGGGCAGAGCTGACGGCGGAGAACAAGGCGAGTATAAAATGCGCCCTGCTTCTCGAATGTCGGGCACTTGAGGGAGCTGTCAACCTCATTCCATTTGGCAGAAAGATAACGGTAGAAAACATAGTGCGAAATATAATTTACCTCGGACTTACCAAGAGAATTGAGTTTCTCGACGGCGAGGACGGGGAAGAAAAGAAAGGGCAGGAATGATGAAGGACCCATATAGCATACTTGGAGTGTCACCCGGCGCCACCGACGAAGAGGTGAAAAACGCCTACAGAAGCCTCGCGAGAAAATACCATCCTGACAACTACGCCGACGACAATCCCTTAAAGGAGCTGGCGAAGGAGAAAATGCAGGAAATCAACGACGCCTACGATACGATACAGCGCGAGAGAAGGTCGGGCTCGTCCTCTTACAGCTCGTCCTCGCAGAGCTACGGCTCTACGGGAGGATATTCCACCTCGGGGCAGAGCAACGTCTACGTCACCATCAGACTGAAAATCAACGAGAGAAAATACAGAGAAGCCGAAAATATGCTCCTCGGAATCCCCGATGCCGAGAGGACTGCCGACTGGCATTTTCTTACCTCGGTCTGTCTTATGCAGAGGGGCAGGGTCAACGACGCTATGCGCGAATTGGAGATAGCCTGCAGTATGGATCCCTCCAACCAGGAGTATCAGAATGCCAAGCAGATGTTCAACTCGGGCGGAAATAACTACGGCAGTATGTACTACGGCAATTCGGGCGGCTACCGCAGAGCCAGAAGCAGCACCGACGACGCCTGCAACTGCTGTATAAATCTTATGTGGCTTGACTGCTGCTGTGAGTGTATGGGCGGAGACCTCATACGCTGTATTTAAAATGAGAGCTACGAAAAAATTGACCGTCAGCGCTATGGCGGTGGCTCTCGGAAGTCTTTTTATGGTGCTCGGCGCGGTTTTTGAGGCGCTGGACCTTACTGCCGCGGCGCTTGCCTCGCTCGTTGTGGCGGTGATATACGTTGAGATAGGCTCGCCATATACCTTCCTCGTATGGATTTGTACGACGCTCGTCACAGGGCTGTTGTACCCCGGTAGCGCTATGTGGCTGATGTACCTGTTGATGTTTGGTATCTATCCGATAGCGAAGGGATATATCGAAAGACTGCCGAGGGGCTTGTGGCTTATTATCAAGCTGCTTTTCGGCAATATTATGATGGGCGGCGTTATGCTCGGCTGTCAATTCATCCTCGGACTTCCTATTGTCGAGGAGGGGGAATTTTTCGGTCTTCCCGTTACCGCCGTGTATATAATTCTTTGGGTTATGATTAACGTAGCGGTGGTCTTGTACGATATATTTTTGACGGTGCTTATGCGGTTTTATATGATTAAGCTGCACCCCGTGTTTAAAAAACTGCTGAAATAACAGAGGTGACGAATGACTAAGGTTGCATTTATATCCCTCGGCTGCTCGAAAAACCTCGTTGACACCGAGGTTATGCTCCATAACCTCTATAAGAGGGGCTATGAGATTACCTTCGAGGTAGAGGAGGCTGAGGTTATTATAGTCAATACCTGTGGCTTTATAGAAAGCGCCAAGCAGGAGACTATTGAAAACATACTCGACGCCGCGGAGCTGAAAAGCTACAGGTGCAAGCATATTATAGCAACGGGCTGTCTTGTTGAAAGATACAGGGACGAGGTTATGCGCGAGCTGCCTGAGCTTGATGGAATACTCGGCGTAGGTAGCCTGTGCGACATTGCCGATGCCGTGGACGCGGTTATGAGGGGAGAGAAGTACTCCTCCTTCCGCGACAAGAATACCTCACAGCTTGGCGGCGGCAGAATACTTACCACAGCGCCCCATACCGCATATCTGAAGGTTGCGGAGGGCTGTGACAACCGCTGTACATACTGCGCTATTCCACTCATACGGGGCGGACTTCGCTCGCGCACGGTTGAGGATATAGTCAATGAGGCGCGACAGCTCGAGGCTACGGGTGTGCGGGAGCTCAACCTCATAGCGCAGGATACAACCCGCTACGGACTTGATATATACGGCGAGTATTCGCTGGCGAGGCTTGTCAGAGAAATATGTAAGGCTACTGATATTCCCTGGATTAGACTCTTATACTGCTATCCCGATAAAATCACCGACGAGCTTATCAGGGAGCTCCGTGACAATCCCAGGCTCGTCAAGTATATGGACATACCCGTGCAGCATATTTCTGACTCCGTACTGACGAGAATGAACCGCCACGGCGGACAGGCTCTTATCAGGGAAACGATAGCCAGGCTTCGTCGAGAGGTGCCGGGAATAACCCTTCGCACCACCGCTATGGTCGGCTTCCCCGGGGAGACCGAGGAGGACTTCGAGGAGCTCTGCCTTTTTGTCAAGGAGACGAAATTCGAGCGCTTTGGCGCCTTCACCTACTCGCCCGAGGAGGACACCCTCGCCGCTGAGATGGAAGGACAGATTGACGAGCAGACGAAGCAGGACAGATACGATATTCTGATGCAGACTCAGCTTACCGTGGCTGAGGAGCTGAGTGCCGCGAGAATCGGACAGCGGCTGACCGTGCTGGTTGACGGCTGGGACGACGTTGCCGAGGTCTTCTACGCGAGAGGCGAGGCGGACGCTCCCGACGTTGACGGCAGGGTGTATTTCAGAGCCCCGAGAGGCGCGTATCAGTCGGGAGATTTCGTCGCGGTACGAGTTACCGAGTCGCTTGACTACGACCTTATCGCCGAGCCGATAGGCAAAATTTCGCTCTGATACCCCACCCCGTGTGAAAAAATGAACCCGAAAGGACATTATTATGAATAAATCAGTACTGAACGCGCCGAACATTCTCTCATTTATAAGAGTGCTTCTCGTGCCCGTGTTCGTTGTGACATTGCTTTTCCTTGATTTCTCGAGTCCCGTGGCATATATCATACCCGCGGTAGTCTATGCCTTGACAGCTCTCACCGATATGCTCGACGGTCAGATTGCCCGCAGGTGTAACCTCGTTACCGACTTCGGAAAGTTCATAGACCCGCTTGCGGATAAGTTTATGGTTATCGGCTCGCAGATTGCTATGCTCGTTTGGATGCTCCTTCGAGGCGAGAGGCTTATGGCGCTCATCTTCGTGTGGGTTGTGCTCGTTATTCTTCTGCGCGAGCTTGGCGTTACCTCGCTCCGCCTCGTCGTTTCAAACGGCGCAGGTATTGTGGTTGCCGCCAGCATCCTTGGAAAAATCAAAACTGTATCCCAGATGGTGGGCGCTGTGGTTATTATCATAGAGCCTCTGATTCCTTTCTTCAAGGATTATCACATACTCTCATACGTTTTTATGGCGCTGATGCTCTTCACCACGCTTTTCTCGGGTCTTGACTATCTGAAGGCGTATCTGCCTCATATAGTAGCGAATAAGCAGACTGACGCGACCCCTCCCACAGAGCGGGAAAGCACTCCCGATGCAGAAGCTCCTTCCGAAAAAGCCAGTGAGGCTTCTGACGCTCCCGCAGAGTCCGAGGGTGCAACCGACGGGGAATAACTAAAAAACACCGATTTTCTACCGGTTTTCAGGCAGAGAGTCGGTGCTTTTTCTTTCATTTTCTTTTAATTCCCGTCACGGTGAGAGTGCCGTCGAGCACGGTGAAAAATATCTCCATATCCCGAAATACCATTCCGTACTCTCTCTCCCCGTCCTCCTTGTACGATGGGCGAGGGTCCTGCTCGAGAAGAGCCACGACGGTCGCGAGGTCAGAGCCTAAAAGCCCCTTGAGCTCCTCGGGGATATGAACACTCAGCTTGTAGTCGCGCACCCCGTCGGAAAAGCCGCCCGTCGCCTCGGGGTGACTGTCGGTGAAGGCGAGATAGGGCTTGATATCATAGATAGGCGTGCCGTCGAGCAGGTCAACTCCGCCGACTATCAGCGTCTTGCCCTCTGCGGTGTCCTCGATGCCGAGAAGCCTCACGGACGAGAGCCCAACGGGATTGGGGCGGAAGGGGGAGCGTGTAGCGAAAACGCCCATTCTCTTGTTTCCACCGAGCCTCGGCGGTCTGACCGTCGGCGACCAGTCCTCGCGCTCAGCGAGCGAAAAGCCCCATATCAGCCACAGGTGAGAGTAGCCATCGATGCCGCGCAGCGCCTCGGGTACTCTGTACTCGGGCTCAAAGACTATCCGCCCCACCGCCTCGGCAACTATACCGCTCTGTCTTGGTATTCCGAACTTCTCCTTGAAGTCCGTCCTTATCCTTGCTATAACCTTCATATACGCTCCAAAGTTTCTTTATCGCCACTATTCTAGCACATTCCGAGAAGAAAGTCAAAAGCGAATTGAAATTAAGTGCAGAAAAAAACAAGAAGCACCCGCACGCTTGACAAAATGAGGGAATTATTATATAATAACCTAAAATGCGGCTTGATGGAGCTTAGCACCGAGCCTTCGGGCTATCCTCTGCCGAAAGGAAATGAAGATGAAAAGAATATATAATTTCTCAGGAGGTCCGACCACCTTGCCCGAGGAGGTACTGCTGAGAGCCAGAGAGGAGCTGCTTGACTACAAGGGCAGCGGAATATCGGTTATGGAGATGGACTGCTCCTCGCCCGAATATCTTGAAATACTCGACGGAGCGGAAAATGCTCTGCGCGAGCTTATGGGTATTCCCGAGGGCTATCGGGTGCTGTTTTTGCACGGCGGAGTAACCACGCAGTTCGCCGCTATACCCCTGAACCTGTTTTCCGACCACAGATGCGCCGACTATGTTATCACGGGACAGTCGTCAAAGAGAGCCTACCTCGAGGCGAAAAAATACGGTGACGTTGCCATTGCCGCATCCTCCGCGGGAGCGAGCCCCACGTTTTCGGCTATTCCCGAAACCAAGAGGTCGGATTTCCGTCCTGACGCGGACTACGTTCATATCTGCTTTGAAAACAGAATCTACGGCACGAAGTTCCACCACATACCCGACACGGGAAATATTCCGCTTGTCGCGGATATGAGCTCATTCATACTCTCCGAGCCCATCGAGGTGTCAAAATTCGCGCTCATCTACGCTTCGTGTGAGCAGAATATGGGTATCGCGGGAATGACGGTGGTTATCGTCCGCGATGACCTTATAGGAAATGCCGAGGTTGGCACTCCGTCAATTCTTGACTATAAGATACAGGTGGAAAAACGAGGAATGCTCGACACGCCCCCCGCCTTTTCGATATATATGGCGAAGCTGATGTACGAGTGGATGCTCTCGGCGGGCGGACTTGTCGAAATGAAGCGCCGAAACGAGAGAAAGGCGGCTGTGCTGTACGACTACCTCGACTCTCAGCAGTATTATACCTCGCCGGTTGACAGAAATTGCCGCTCTATGACGAACGTACTCTTTCTCACGGGCGATGCGAAGCTGGACGAAAAGTTTGTCAAGGAGGCGGCAGAGGCAGGATTTGTCGGACTTAAGGGAGACCGCTCGGTCGGCGGAATGCGCGCCTCGCTCTATAATGCTATGCCGCTGTACGCGGTCGAGAAGCTTATAGAATTCATGGACGACTTCGCTAACGACAACAGAAAGCTGTTCGGATATTAAGACTTTCTTTAGTTTTTTTAGATTTTTTTGGGCTGATACGGCGCACCCGTGTCAGCCCTTTGCTTTTTCAGAATTTGTTACATAATTCTCTATAACACGGGAAAAAACTTTATTTATATCGTCAAGGAAAAAATAATTGCATTTTTTTGTATATTGTGCTATAATACATTTTTGGAAATAATTATTATAAGAGGACAGGTATGAAGCGTACAGATTTAAGGAATATTGCTATCATCGCGCACGTTGACCACGGAAAAACCACTCTTGTCGACGAGATGCTCCGTCAGGGCGGTATATACCGCGAGAATCAGGAGATGGCTGACAGAGTTATGGACTCGGGCGACCTTGAAAAGGAAAGAGGAATTACCATTCTCGCCAAGAACACCGCCATTCACTACAAGGACGTCAAGATTAACGTTATCGACACTCCCGGCCACGCGGACTTCGGCGGCGAGGTTGAGCGCATACTCAAGATGGTTAACGGTGTTATACTTCTCGTTGACGCCGCAGAGGGACCTATGCCCCAGACCCGCTTCGTGCTTGAAAAGGCGCTGCAGCTCAATCACAGGGTTATAGTGGTTGTCAATAAGATTGACCGCCCTGATGCAAGACTCGACGAGATTGGCGACGAGGTTCTGGAGCTTCTTCTTGAGCTCGACGCTACCAACGAGCAGCTCGACTCTCCGATGCTCTTCTGCTCGGGCAGAGCGGGCACGGCATCCTTCGACCCTCACACCCCGGGCACAGACCTGACACCGCTTCTCGACACGATTCTCGAATATATGCCCGCCCCCGACGGTGACGAGGACGAGCCCCTTCAGCTTCTCGTTTCCTCTATCGACTACAACGAGTTCGTCGGCAGAATCGGTATCGGAAGAATTGAGCGCGGAGTGCTCAAGCAGGGACAGGGCGTCGCGATAACCAACTTCCACGGAAGCGGAAAGTCCCGCCCCGCGAAAATCGTATCCATATATCAGTTTGACGGTCTTAAGAGAGTGCCCGTCACCGAGGCGAAGGTAGGAGACATCGTCTGCTTCTCGGGCTGTGAGGATATATCCATAGGCGACACCGTCTGCTCTCCCGCCAGGGTGGAGGCTCTGGAGTTTGTTAAGGTTGGCGAGCCCACTATGGAAATGACCTTCGCGGTCAACGACAGCCCCTTCGCGGGCAAGGAGGGCAAGTTCGTTACCTCCCGTCACTTAAGAGCGCGTCTTTATAAGGAGCTGCTCCGTGACGTTTCGCTTCGCGTTGAGGACGGCGATACAACCGACAGCTTCCGCGTTGCAGGCAGAGGCGAGATGCACCTTTCCATTCTCATAGAAAATATGCGCCGCGAGGGCTACGAGCTCTGCTGCTCCAATCCGCGCGTGCTCTACAAGGAGATAGACGGCGAGAGATGCGAGCCCATTGAGGACGTTATCGTCGACGTGCCCGAGGAATATATCGGCGCGGTGATGGAAAAGCTCGGAGCGAGAAAGGGAACTCTCGTTGATATGCAGCTTCACGGCTCGCGTCAGAAGCTGTTCTACAATATCCCCACAAGATGCCTGTTCGGCTACCGTAGCGAGCTGCTCACAGATACTCGCGGAGAGGGACTTATCTCCACCATATTCGCAGGCTATGAGCCCTTCCGTGGAGAGATAAAGACAAGATTCACCTCATCTCTCGTAGCGAGCGAGGCGGGCGTGTCCACAACCTACGGTCTGTACCAGGCGCAGGACAGAGGACCACTCTTTATCGGACCTGCGACACCCGTGTATGAGGGTATGATAGTCGGAGAAAATCCGAAGCCCGACGATATAGAGGTCAACGTGTGCAAGGAAAAGCACCTGACGGCAATTCGCTCCTCGGGCGCTGACGAAAAGCTCACGCTTATCACCCCCGTACAGCTCTCCTTGGAGGAGGCTATCGAATTTATAACCGACGAGGAGCTTATTGAGGTTACACCCAAGAGCATCAGACTGAGAAAGGTTATCCTCGATACCCCCACCAGAAAGAGAATGCAGGCGCAGAAAAGAGCGGCTCTGAAGGAAAATAAGTGATATATTGAAAGAGGCGTAGTATTGCACTACGCCTCTATTTTTGACCTTGGACAGCTCCGTCAGGTGCTCTTTTCTCTGATGATGGGCAGAACATTCCTCGCCACACCGACGAGCGCGGGAATAAGCGGCAGTGCGAAGAGCAGGCGGGGCACAAGACTCTCGCGTAGCAACAAGAGCCCAACAGCATATACTAGGGTGAAAAGGAATAGAGCCACCGAGCGTCTTATTGGTATGGGGTTCTCACCCGAAAGCCTGCGAAAGAGAAGAATATTCAACCCTGCCAGCGAAAGATAGGAAAGTAGAAGAAAGAGCGCGGAGAAGCGAAAATCGACACGGGGTATGACTATAACCGTCGAAATGAGCGTCAGGGCGGCTGTTACAAGCGAGGGAAGCGAGGTTGCCGCTCCCCTTTCGAAGTACGCCTCGCAGGAAACCACCGCCCCCGACAGAAACATTGGAATGACCGACAGAGCAAGCGGATAGACCGCTACGAGCGCGTCGCTGTATGCGGCGGGAGCTATAATGCCTATCGTCTCGGGCACAACCGTCAGAATGAGAAGGCAGATGAGCGAAAGCCCCTTCAGCGAGGAGTATAACAGCTCTCTCACGACCGAGAGCTCGGCCGATTTGATTTTTCTCAGCATCCAGGGAGCGAGCGCGCTGAGAAGGCCGTTGGTTATCACAGTCAGAGAAAGACCCACCGACATAGCGACGGAGTATTTCGCCAGAGCCTCGTTGCCGTGCGCCCTGCGGAGCACTATCTCGCCGATGCGAAGAATCAGGGCAGTCGATACGTAGTGCGGAAGAAGCGGGAGCGCTGTTTTCAACAGATAACGCCATATCTCCCTGTTATAAAGCCCCCGCGAATGAGAAATAATACGGTACAGAAAAAATATAGCCACACTCCCCGTCACTACCGCCGCCGAAAGCACCCGTCCCACACCGCCAAAGCCGAGTCCCCTAATCAGAAGAAAGGACAGGACGGGGGTGCACAGCGCGACAAGTCCGCCGGATAACGCCACCGACTTGTACTTGTATTCATACCGACAGCCCGCGGTGTAGATATTGACGATGGAGTTCAGCGCTATGTGTATGAGCATCAGCGACATCATTCCCGCGCCAAAGCCTGTGAAATTGCCGAAAATGGCGGAAAATGTGAAGTATAGTAGACTAAATACGAGAATTGAGCACAGGCTTAGCCCTGTTGCCGCGCTGATGAAGCCTGCCTTCTTGTACGAAAACTGCTGAAGCCCCCGGTAGATAACGCTTCCCGACAGCTCGAGCGTAGCTATGGCGGCGAAGAGCGAAAACCAGGTCGTATAGTGCGGATATACTCCGTACTCCGCGGGCGAGAGCAGCCTTGTGAAAATAGGAGTGCCGACAACACCGACGCTCTTGGCGAATGCCGATGAGACGATATACCAGATTGATGCGCGCGCGGGGATTCTGATTTTCGCCCGTCGTTTTATTCCTTCCATAGTCCGCCTCCTTTTCTCGTATTATTTCACGGGGATGAGAAAATATCCGTGGAAAATGGAGGCTCACTTTCGGAAAATGGCGGAAAGCTATTGATTTTTTGTAGCTTAGTATGTATAATTATTTTATCTTAAATTCAGCTGGAGCGAGGTATGTATGTTGACTTCTCTATATTTAATTGATTTGTATGAGCGGGTGGTTAAGAGAAATCCGGGCGAGCCCGAATTTCACCAAGCGGTTCTTGAGGTGCTTGAATCACTCGAGCCTGTTATAGAAAAAAGCCCCGAATACGTCGAGGCGGGCGTTCTCGAGCGACTTGTCGAGCCCGAGAGAATAATTAAATTCAGAGTTCCGTGGACCGACGATAAGGGAAGAGTGGTTGTCAACCGCGGCTTCCGCGTGCAGTTCAACTCGGCTATCGGTCCCTACAAGGGCGGCATACGCTTTCATCCCTCGGTCTATGAGGGAATTATCAAGTTTCTCGGCTTCGAGCAGATTTTCAAGAACTCCCTCACAGGTCTGCCAATAGGCGGCGGTAAGGGTGGCTCAGACTTCGACCCCAAGGGAAAGTCCGACGGAGAAATTATGCGCTTCTGCCAGTCCTTCATTAACGAGCTGTACAGATATATCGGAAAGGACGAGGATGTCCCCGCGGGTGACATTGGCGTCGGAGCGAGAGAAATTGGCTATATGTACGGTCAGTATAAGCGTCTGACAGGCTTGTACGAGGGCGTTCTCACGGGCAAGGGGCTTAGCTACGGCGGCTCGCTCTGCAGAAAGCAGGCTACGGGCTACGGTCTGTGCTACTTCACCGACGCTATGCTCCGCGACAACGGCGAGAGCTTCGAGGGAAAAACCGTGGTTATCTCCGGCTCGGGTAACGTAGCTATCTACGCCGCTGAAAAGGCAACGGAGCTCGGCGCTAAGGTCGTCGCTATGTCCGACTCTAATGGATATATATATGACGAAAAGGGAGTCGACCTCGATATACTCAAGCAGATTAAGGAGGTCGAGCGCGGAAGAATCAAGGACTACGCAGCTCGCCGCGATGGCGCGGTATATACCGAGGGGTGCCCGGGTATATGGAGTATCAGGTGCGATATCGCCTTGCCCTGCGCGACTCAGAACGAGCTTGACGCCGACTCTGCGGGAGCCCTTGTGAAAAACGGCGTTATGGCGGTAGCCGAGGGCGCTAATATGCCATCGACCCCCGAGGCTATCGAGGTGTTTCAGACCGCAGGCGTGCTCTTCGCTCCTGCGAAGGCGTCCAACGCTGGAGGCGTTGCTACCAGCGCGCTTGAAATGACTCAGAACTCTCAGCGTCTTTCCTGGAGCTTCGAGGAGGTGGACGAAAAGCTGAAGGAAATAATGCGCTCCATCTACAAGAACGCCTCTGCCGCCGCAGAAAAATACGGTATGAAGGGAAATCTCGTAGCCGGCGCTAATATTGCAGGATTTGAAAGGGTTGCCACCGCTATGCTCGCTCAGGGCGTCGTGTAAGCATATTTCGGTATAAATTACCTGCGCCCCCGCTTGTCGTAGTTTTCTACGACCGGCATCAAGCCTCGGCGATTTCTCCTCAAGATCCGTCTTACACGAGTGAAAGCGTTTTTGGTATCAATCCACTGTTATTTGACTTGTTACAGAGCGCTCGGAGCGGTGAGAGGACTTGGAGATTAAAACTCCAGAGCCTACCCGCAATATATAATTTGAAAAGGAGAGATACGCCTCGTATCTCTCCTTTGGTTTTAGTTGAATTTATTCGCTGGTATAGTTGTCAAAGTATCCTTGGATATGCACGATGGGCGTGCCCTTGTCGCCCGAGCCTGTGGTAAGGTCACACAGCGAGCCGATAAGGTCGGTGAGGCGTCTTGGGGTTGTGCCCTCGGATACCATCTGTCCGACGAGGTCGCCGTCCTTTTCCTTAATCTTGCCCTTGATAGCCTCCTTGAGTGCCTCGCCCTCGAGGTCAGCGAAATCGTTATCGGCAAGGTACTTCAGCTTCAGCTCGTTGGGCGTGCCCTCAAGCCCCTTGGTGTAAGCGGGAGAAACAACGGGGTCGGCGAGCTCCCATATCTTTCCGACAGGGTCCTTGAACGCTCCGTCGCCGAAGACCATAACCTCGACAAGATGACCCGTACGAACGAGAATCTCATACTGAATATCCTCGACGATAGGCTGGCAGTCGCGGGGGAAGAGCTTAACCTCATCCTCGGTTGCCTTGTTCGAGCCGAGAAGACCGTACTCGGCGTTGTAGCCGCTGCCGCCTATGGGCGCGGTCAGTATGTCGTCAAGGCCGTACACCGCCTTCGCTCCCGCCGCCTTAAGAAGTCTTTTCGTTCTTGCTCTGGTATGTATATCACAGGTGAGCACGTTCTTGGTATAGTCGAGAATAGCTCTCGGGTCGTTGGCGAAGATAACCTCTGCCTCGGCTCCGCACTCCTCGATAAGCGACACGTAGTATTCCACGTAGTCGACGCCTGTGAAGCGGTGCTTTCCGTAACCGAAGAGCTCTCGGTAGGTCTTGAGGTCGAGCACGTCCTTGTATGGGTCAACTCCCTTCTCGTCGAGCATATCGAGCGAGATAAGATGGTTTCCAACCTCGTCCGAGGGGTAGGAGAGCATCAGCACAACCTTCTTCGCTCCCTTGGCTATTCCGCGCAGGCATATAGCGAAGCGGTTTCTCGAGAGAATAGGGAAGATAACTCCGACGTCCTCTCCGCCGAGCTTCGCCCTGACGTCCTCAGCGATATCGTCAACCGTAGCGTAGTTGCCCTGCGCGCGAGCGACGACAGCCTCAGTCATAGCGACAATATCCCTGTCACGAATCTCGTAGCCCTCCTCCTTAGCGGCAAGGAGCACCGAGCTTGTAACTATTTCTACAATATCGTCACCCCTTCTGATGATGGGGGCGCGGATTCCGCGCGAAACTGTACCTACCATGCGGCTCATAGCATTTCCTCCCGAAGCCAAATATTTTTTACACTCCAATATACCACATTTTCGCCCGCTTGTAAATAGATATTTTAAAAAAATGTGTGCGGCGCGAGGAGAATTTTTAGCGTTATTCTATATCCCGAGCCTTTTGAAAAAAATGCTCCAAGCGAAATAATACTTGCATATCCGGGAAAAATCTGTTAAAGTAGAATTAAAAAAAGAAGGATAGGTAAAAAAGTATGAAGTCCAAGGTGTATTTCACGAAAAAAATAACTCCCGAGGCGGTAGTGGAGCTATACAAGCTGTTAGGAGTCGAGCTTGAGGGGCCCGTCGCTGTTAAGGTACACTCGGGCGAGGTCGGAAATCAGAATTTTATCCGTCCTGCCTTCTGGCGGCCCGTGGTAGAGCTTGTCGGCGGCACAGTCGTCGAGTGCAACACCGCCTACGAGGGCTCGAGGGACACCACCGAGCGCCATAGAAAAACCTTCACCGAGCACGGCTGGGTGCCTATGTATGACGTCGACCTGCTCGATGCCGAGGGGCCCGACCTTGAGCTTGACGTCCCCGAGGGCAGACGAATAAGGAAAAACTACGTCGGACAGGGAATTACCAAATATAAGTCCGCCCTTATCCTCTCGCACTTCAAGGGACACCCTATGGGCGGATATGGCGGAGCGATAAAGCAGCTCTCTATCGGCTTCGCCTCCTCCTTCGGCAAGAAATATATACACGGAGTAGGCGACGTGACTAACTTCTGGGAGTCCGACCACGATAGCTTTCTTATGTCTATGGCGGATGCGGCGAGCTCGGTTGTAGATTTCTTCGAAGGCAGAATAGTCTATATCAACGTTATGGCTAACCTGTCTGTCGACTGCGACTGCTGCTCTGTGGCGGAGGACCCCTGTATGTCGGATATAGGCATTCTCGCCTCGCTTGACCCCGTTGCCATTGACAGAGCCTGCCTCGACCTCGTATATGCCTCCTCCGACAGAGGAAGGGACACTCTCCTCGAGAGAATAACCGGCCGAAACGGAGAGCTCACCCCAAGGGCGGCATCAGAGCTAGGCATAGGCTCGCTCGAATATGACCTGATAACCGTCTGACAGAATAACCGCACCCCGTGTCGAATAAAATGCCCATCTCCCCGCGCAGCTTTTCTGCCGCGGGGAATCTTTTTTTCTTGTCTTTTGAAATTAAAGCGTGCCTAATCTCACTCCCCGCTCGCTAAAGCCGGAGAAAAAAGAACAAAAATCTCACACTCTATTGAAAAGCCGGAAAAAATGTGCTAAAATATTACACATAATAATACGTGACAGGGAAAGGAGATAATATGGAGAAAAACAGTCGGAAGGCGTGGCTGTATCTGTTGCCCGCGATACTGTTCCTGGGTGTATTTATGGTCTATCCCCTGATAGACGTTTTTATCTATTCCTTTGAGGAGGGGTATAACTTCGCCTCGGGAGAATATCAGGGCGTTGGCTTTTTCAACTACGAGTACGTCTTAAAGGACCCCTACTTCTTAAGAGCGCTCAAAAACACCTTTATCCTCGTTCTGATAACCGTGCCGCTTTCCACCGCGCTGGCGCTGGTCATCTCTCTTGGTCTTGCTTCTATAAAGGCTCTGAGAAAGCTCTTTCAGACCGTGTATTTTCTGCCCTACGTCACTAACACGCTCGCTGTCGGAATGGTCTTCATGATAATGTTCGACAAGACTGCGTACACCGACGGACTTATGAATACTATTCTCGGTGTCTTCGGTATGACTCCCGTGGATTTCATCGACGGACCGTACGCGGCGAAAATGCTCGTGCTCTCGCTATATACAATCTGGGTGGTCTTGCCCTTCAAGATACTTATTCTGACTACCGCTCTCGCGTCGGTGAAGAAGGATTACTACGACGCCGCCAGAGTCGACGGAACGACAAGGGGCAGAATGTTCACCCGCATCACCCTGCCTATGATAGCTCCTATGATATTTTATCTCGTTATAACGGGATTTATCGGAGCCTTCAAGGCGTATAGCGACGCTGTCGCCCTCTTCGGCACAGACCTCAATTCGCAGGAGATGAATACCGTCGTCGGCTACGTCTACGATATGCTCTACGGAGAGGGCGGAGGCTATCCGTCCTACGCCGCCGCCGCGGCGATAATTCTGTTTCTTATCGTCCTCACCATAACCTGCGTTAACCTTCTGGTCTCCCGCCAGAAAATCAGATATTAAGGGGGGCGTGTATGAAAATCAATAAGGATTATTCTAAGGTAGCTAAGGACAGTATTGTAAATAAAAGGTTACTTTCCATTCTTATCTATACTCTGCTTGGAATATGGGCGCTCATCGTTCTTTTTCCGTTCTATTGGATGCTGATAACCTCCTTCAAGACCTACGCGTCCTACAACTCCGAGTTCATACCCAGCCTCATAGTTAAAAATCCAACTATATCCAACTTTGTGACAGCCTTCACGGGCGTGCCGCTCGGCAGATATTTCCTTAATACCTTCATCTTCACCGTTATAACCACGGCGCTTATGATGGTCGTTATCGTGCCCGCCGCCTTCGCATTTTCAAGGCTCAACTTCAGGGGAAAGAACCTTCTTTTCACTCTGTTTCTGTCGCTGATGATGATACCCACCGAGCTTGTGGTTATCACTAACTTCGTCACCATAACCAACCTTGGCTTGAGAAATACCTTCACAGGACTTATTCTTCCGTCGGTCACCTCGGTGTTCTATATCTATCTTCTGAAGGAGAACTTCGCCTCTATCCCCGACGAGCTGTACTACGCCGCCAAGGTTGACGGCACGCGCGACTTCAAGTATATGACGAGGGTTATGCTCCCTATCTGCAAGCCCACCGTCGTGACTATAATCATTCTTAAGGTCATCGAGTGCTGGAATTCCTTCGTCTGGCCGAGGCTCATCACCGACGACGAGGCGTACTACCTCGTGTCCAACGGTATTCAGCAGATAAGGGAAAGCGGCTTCGGCAGAGAGAACATTCCCGCTATGATGGCGGCAGTCGTCGCGGTTTCGCTTCCGCTTATAATTCTGTTCCTCCTTTTCAAGGACAAGATTATGGAGGGCGTATCGAGAGGAGGTACGAAGGGATGAAAAAAATATCACTTCTTCTTGTTTTCACGCTTCTTTTCGCTCTCACGCTCCCCGCGCTGACCGCCTGCCACGGCGCGATAGGCTACGCGGGCTTCGCTATTCCCGAGGATTTCTCGCCCGACGAGGACTATGAGATAACCTTCTGGGCGAAGAACGACAACAATGAAACACAGCAGAAAATATACAGGGATACTATCACTAAATTTCAGGAGTACTACCCGAATATCAAGGTCAACCTCGTTCTGTACTCTGATTACCGCTCGATATACGAGGCGGCTATAACGAATATACAGACGGGCACCACGCCGAACGTCTGTATCAGCTATCCCGACCACGTGGCGACCTATATGTCCGGAGAGAACGTAGTCGTACCTCTAGACAATCTTATTGCGGACGAAAAATACGGCCTTGGCGGTACTGAAATCCGCTTCGATGCCCCCACCCGTGCGGAAATGTACGACAAATTTATGGAGGAGGGAAAAATAGGCGCTGAGCAGTATACCATACCCTTCATGCGCTCTACCGAGGCGTGCTACGTCAATCGCGCTATGGTGGAGAAGCTGGGCTACACTCTGCCGGAGGTCTTGACCTGGGACTTCGTCTTCGAGGTATCGCGGGCGGCTATGGAGAAAAACGACGACGGCACCTATAAGCTCAACGGACAGAAAACCCTCCTTCCTCTTATCTATAAATCCACCGACAATATGATGATACAGATGCTCGCGCAGCTCGGAGCGAACTATTCGACCGACTCGGGCGAGGTTCTGATATTCAACGAGGATACCGAGGGAATACTCTACGAGGTGGCAGAGCAGGTGGGCTACAAGGCATTCACCACCTTCGCTATCGACGGCTACCCCGGCAACTACTTCAATCAGGGGCAGTGCATCTTCGCTATTGACTCCACAGCGGGAGCTACCTGGATTGGCACGGACGCGCCCCAGCAGGCTATCGACAAGGAGCTTATCACCGAGGTCGAAACCGTGGTTATGGAAATACCGCAGTACAACACCGACGAGCCGAAAATGATTTCCCAGGGACCCTCTGTCTGCCTTTTCAACAAGGAGGACGCGGGCGAGGTTATGGCATCCTGGATTTTCCTGCAGTTCCTTCTGACAGACGAGGTTCAGATACCCTACTCACAGACCGAGGGCTACGTCCCTGTGACGAAGAAGGCTACCGAGAGCGCGGAATATCAGGATTATCTTTCCAGACGGGGCGAGGATAATAACCTCTACTATTCCGTCAAGATTGACGCGGCAAGGCTCACTCTTGACAATATCGAAAACACCTTCATAACCCCCGTCTTCAACGGCTCTGCCAACGTGCGTGCCGCCGCGGGAGATCTTATCGAGGAGGTTACGAAGGCGATAAGGAGAAAAAAGAAGGTCGACGAAAAATTCCTCGACAGCCTCTACACCGAGATGAGAAGAAAGCACAAGCTGGACGAAATCTCGGTCAATATGGGAGGCTCTGTTGACCTCGGGCCGATGCCGAAGGGCTCGGTTGCTCTTATAGTCGGACTTATCTCGGCTTGGGTGCTTATCGGCGGGTACGTCGGTTACAAGGCACTGTGCGGGAAAAGGCGAAAATAAAATTTTCTATTGATTTATTTCATAAATTGTGTATAATATAAGTGTACACAACAAATTCACCCCCGAACACAAGGAGAAAAAAATGAAAAAGCTTTTGATTTTAGCTCTTATGGCTTGTATTTGTCTGACACTTGCGGCGTGCGGCAACAAGGATAATCCCCCCGCCTGCGAGCATATCGACGAGAACTTTGACGGCGTGTGCGACAAGGAAGGCTGCGGCGAGGCAGTCGAGGTAGACGTGCTCACTCACGCTGAATATATGGAAAAAGAGATTGACGATCTCGTAGTTATAGAGTCCTACGTCCAGGGCAAGCAGTCCTGGTATGAGGACAAGGCTACTCTCTATCTCCAGAGCCCCGACGGCGCCTACTTCGTCTTTGAGGCGGCTGTTTCCGAGGCACAGTACGCCGAGCTTGAGGTTGGTACGAAGGTTCGTGTGTATGGCTATAAGGCTGAATGGGACGGAGAGATTGAGATAGTTGACGCGAAGCTCCACGTGCTCGAGGGCGATACCTTCGTAGCTGAGCCCGCAGACCTCACAGCACTTCTTGGCACAGACGAGCTTGCCGCTCACCAGAACGAGCTTGGCGCCTTCGTTGGCCTTACCGTCAAGGAAATTGCATATAAGAACGGTGAGCCCGGCGACGATATCTACGTTACCTTCACTCTTGGCGAGAAGGATTACAGCTTCTGCGTTGAGAGATATCTCACAGACCCCGACAGCGAGGTATATACAACCGTTGGTACTCTTGAGGCAGGCGACGTTGTCTACGTTGAGGGCTTCGTCTATTGGTACAACGGAGTTAACACTCATATCACCAGGATAGTTAAGATGCTCACCAACGAGGAGTATGATGCCGCACAGATTGATGACGCTGTCTGCGTCAAGTCCTACGTCCAGGGCAAGCAGTCCTGGTGGGATAACAAGGCTACCCTCTATCTTCAGAGCCCCGACGGCGCGTACTTCGTGTACGAGCTTGCCTGCACTGAGGCTCAGTATGCGGAGCTTACCGTAGGTACTGCGGTAGTTATCTCGGGCTACAAGGCAGAGTGGGGCGGAGAGGTTGAGATAGTTGACGGCGAGATTCTCGCTATCGACAAGGATGATACATACGTAGCAGAGGCGGTCGACCTCACCGCGCTTCTTGGCACAGACGAGCTTATCGCTCACCAGAACGAGCTTGCTAAATTCCTCGGTCTCACCGTCAAGGAAATTACATATAAGAACGGCGAGCCCGGCGACGATATCTACGTTACTCTCACTCTTGGCGAGGGCGAGTACAGCTTCTGCGTTGAGAGATATCTCACAGACCCCAACAGCGAGGTTTATCACGCCTTTACCGAGGGTCTTATTGAGGTTGGCGACGTTGTCAACGTTGAAGGCTTCGTGTATTGGTACAACGGAGTGAATACTCACATCACCGCTATTGAGTCAGCGGCTAACTGATTTTGTTTTGATAGCACAGGGCGAAAACATACTCGTCCTGTGCTTTTAAGTACATATAAAGGGACAAAAAATGAAGAAAATTATAGTTTTGCTTCTGCTGCTTGCATTGACTCTGTCAGCTCTCAGCTCCTGCGACCTTCTGCCACCCGGCATATTTGATACGCAGGGCGACGTCAATAACGGCGGAAGCACCGATGGCGAAAATAACGGTGGAATCGGCGACGGTGGAAATAACGACGGCGAAAATAACGGTGGAATCGGCGACGGCGAAAATAGCGGTGGAAACACTAACGGCGGCAACACCGATGGTGGAAACGCAGGCGACGGCTCCTGTAAGACCAAGACTGACCACACCGACTCGGACGAAAACGGCAGATGCGACACCTGCTCGGCTGACGTGGTTATCACGCTTGATTTCTACGCGGTCAACGATTTACACGGCAAGGTTTTCGACACCGACAAGCAGGTTGGCGTGGACGAGCTCACCACCTACCTTAAGGGCGCGGCAGGACGCGACGAGCAGTATATTTTTCTCTCCTCGGGCGATATGTGGCAGGGAAGCGCCGAGTCAAATATCACCAAGGGACAGATAGTTACCGATTGGATGAGCGCGCTCGGCTTCGTTTCGATGACGCTCGGTAACCACGAGTACGATTGGGGCTCTCAGTATATCAGGGAGAACGCCGAAATTGCTGACTTTCCCCTGCTCGCTATAAACGTCTATGACATATCGACCAACAAGCGGGTTGACTACTGTCAGCCATCCGTCGTTGTAGATAGAGGCGAGCTGAAGATAGGAATAATCGGAGCTATCGGCGACGTCTATTCCTCTATCTCCTCGGACAAGGTATCCGACGTCTATTTCAAGACCGGCTCGGAGCTTACCGCTCTTGTCAAGGCTGAGTCCGAAAGACTCAGGGCTCTTGGCTGTGACTTTATCGTCTATTCTATCCACGACGGATATGACAAGAACTCCTCTTCGGTAGGCTCTATCAGCGCGCTTGAGCTTTCCGCATACTACGACACCTCGCTCTCGAGAGAGGGCTACGTTGATCTCGTTTTCGAGGGACACACTCACAAGAGCTACGTCCTCTACGATAACTACGGTGTCTATCACCTCCAGAACGGCGGCGAAAATGCGGGAATATCTCACATCGAGCTTGATATTAACTTCGTCACGGACTCCTTCAAGGTCAATCTGGGCGAGATAGTTTCCTCCTCCACCTACGCGGGCTATGCGTCCGACCCGATAGTTTCCGAGCTTGAGGAAAAATATAAGGACATAATCGGAGGCGCGTTTGACGTCCTTGGCTACAATTCTGCTCAGCGAAACAGCGAATTTATAGAGGAGCTCGTAGCGAAGCTGTATTATCAGGCTGGCGTCGAGAGATGGGGCGACGAGTACGATATAGTCCTAGGCGGAGGCTTCCTTCGCTGTCGCAGCCCCTACTATTTATATAAGGGAGAGGTTACATATTCCGATTTGATGGCGGTTATGCCCTTTGACAACGAGATAGTGCTGTGCTCCATCAAGGGCTCTGACCTTAAGTCAAAGTTCTTTGAAACCTCGAATGACGATTATCATATCTACTACGAGAGCTACGGCGCGACAGTGAAGGGCAACATAGACCCGAACAAGACCTACTACATCATAGTAGACAGCTACACCTCGCAGTACGCCTATAATAACCTCACCGTTGTTGAGGTTTTTGACAAGGTGACCTTCGCGAGAGATCTTTTGGCGGGGTATATCAAGTCCGGCGGTCTGGAATAGTCGGTCTTAGGTATTTTGGTGTAAATCTCCGTTTGCTCCCACTCGACGTAGGTTTCTACGCCTTCGGGTCGCAAGCGAAAATTTCCCCTCAAAATCCCGTTGACCGGCGGCCTTAGGCGGTTTGGTACAAATCTTCGTTTCCTCGCTTGGCGTAGGTTTCTACGCCTTCGGGTCGCAAGCGAAAATTTCCCCTCAAAATCCCGTCGACCGATGGTCTTAGGTGCTTTGGTACAAATCTTCGTTTCCTCGCTTGGCGTAGGCTTCTACGCCTTCGGGTCGCAAGCGAATATTTCCCCTCAAAATCCCGTTGACCGGCGGCCTTAGGTGCTTTGGTACAAATCTTCGTTTCCTCGCTTGACGTAGGTTTCTACGCCTTCGGGTCGCAAGCGAAAATTTCCCCTCAAAATTCCGTTGAGCGTTGGTCTTAGGTGGTTTAGTGTAGGTTTCCGTTTCCTCGCTTGGCGTAGGTTTCTACGTCGGCGTTCGTCAGCCAAAAATTTCCCCTCAAAATCCCGTTGACCGCTGGTCTTAGGTGTTTTTGGACAAGATAAAAAATCAAGGAGAGGCAGAAATGCCTCTCCTTTTTGGTTGGTTGAACCTACTTGATGCGGTTTTAAAATAGTACTATTCGCTCCTTCTGTAGAAGCTGTTGCCGCCGATGAATTCGCGGACGATGCTTGTCGGGGGGATTTCGTCGTCGACGTCCGCCTCTCTGACGTAGTTGAGCACCTTAACCATAGCTCTGACGTCGTCGTAGCACTCATCGGACGGCTCGATGGCGGTGAGGAGCGGGAAAATATGCTTTTTCAGCACGGCGAGCTCGTAGAGCGTAGAGCTGTTGAAGATAACGTCGGCGTTTTCCTGATAGGGGAAAATCCACCTTTCCTCGCCACGCCTTACCGAATCCCACATAGATAGCGTGCGCTGTACCGAGGCACCCCTGGTTTCATAGTCGCGCACCGTGCGGCGAAGAAGGCGCAGGTAGCTCGTCGGGATTCGGTAGTGGTCGTCGAGATTGAGAGGGAGAAGGGGGCTGACGTACACTCTGAATATCAGCGAAGGGTCAAGTCCCTCGGGCAGAAGCACAGGATTAAGACCGTGCAGTCCCTCTACTATGATAACCGTGTTTTCAGACAGACGCAGCCTGTGTCCCTGCCACTCCCGGCGGGCTGTCTTGAAGTTGAAGGTCGGAAGCTCAACCTCCTCGCCCCTGAGCAGCGACTTGAGCTGCTCCGAGAAAAGCTCGGTGTCAATGGTATTGATATGCTCAAGGTCGAGCTTTCCGTCCGGCCCCGGGGCAATCTTATCCCTGTCTATATAATAGTCGTCGAGGCTCATCAGTATTGGCGCCTTTCCGTGCACCCTGAGCTGTGTGGCGAGGCGGTTAGCCGAGGTGGTCTTTCCCGAGGAGCTGGGGCCTGCGAGCATTACCGCTCTGGCGCCTCTGTCGCATATCATATCGGCTATTCTTGAAAAGCTGCGCTCGTGTAGCGCCTCGTTGACCCTTATCAGCTCGCGCACCTCTCCCGTTTTGACAAGCTTGTTGAGGTCGGCGACGGTTTCGCACTGCATAAGCTCGCCCCACCTCTTTCCCTCGGCGTGCACCGAGAAGAAGTTTGGCATCTCGCGATAGCTTGCCACTCTGTCGGGATTTTTGACGTCGGGCATAACCAGAATTATACCCTCGTCGCTGCGCAGGATTTCGTAGGAGCGAAGAAATGAGGTGTCGGGCATCATCTCGCCGTAGAAGTAGTCGGAGTAATCGCCGTTTTCATATATATTGAAATGGGGGAGACTCCTGTATTCGAGCAGCTCCGCCTTATCGGTGAGCCCCTGTGCGCGATAATACCTGATAGCCTCGTCGGTCGGTATCCTGCGGCGCTTCAGAGGTATAGCCTCACAGACTATTTTTTCAACCTCGCGTCTGAGAAGCTCCACGTCGAGCTCACAGCCTGTAACCTTGACGTAGTACGCAGGGCCGACTGTGAAGCTCATTTTAGCCTTCGCCTCGGGCCACAGACGCCTGATAGCCAGGAAAATGATGAACTGCGAGGTCCTCATATACACGTCGCGTCCCACGGGCTCGGAGTATCTGATAAGGCGAACAACGCCTCCCGACGCCGCCATAGCCTTTCTCACCGACTCGCGCTCGCTCGATGCGTCCTTTTCTCTCAGGGGAATATAGTTCAGGGTGAATATTCTTCCCGCTATCTTCGCGCAGATGGGGTCTGTCCTGAGCGAGCCCGAGAACATTCCGAGCTCCCTCGCTATATCATACAGCGACGCTCCCGCGCGCGGTGTGGTTTCAATTCCGTCAATTATAAGCTTCATATTTTCTCCTTGATTTCCGGCGGGAAAAGAAAAACGGTCGACTCCCGCCATTGAGGTAGTCAACCATTTGGGGTGGTTGGTAGAAACGCCCGTCCGTATCACAGGCATATACCTATACAATTCTCTTTTTGTGTATTTTAACATAAATACAGAATTATGTCAATACTATATTGTTATTCTTGTATGAAATACGCCGGTGGGAACCCTCCCAAAAAAATTTTTTAGAATTATTCAAAAAAACTATTGACAAGGAATACTATGCAATGTATAATATTGTGTGAAAGAGGGTATTACCAAATTCAGAAGGAAAGGAGCACGAAATGGATGCACAGTTAAAGAAGGGACTTATCGAAATATGCGTGCTCTGCTCTATAGAGAAAGAGGAGAGCTACGGATATAAGATAATATCCGACCTTGCCCCCTATATCGAGGTGTCCGAGTCGACGCTGTACCCGATACTGCGCAGGCTGGAGTCCTCGGGCGCCGTCACTACTCACACCGAGGAATACAACGGCAGACTGAGAAAATACTTCAAGATAACCCCGATGGGAAGGCGGAAAATTTCGGAATTTAAAGTAACGCTTAGAGAAATTGAAAAAATAGGCAGGTTTATCAACCGCCACGGTGAAAGGATGTGACCTTATGACATACAAGGAATGGGAATGGGAATTGAAGCAGCTGCTTCGCGGCTTGCCGATAGAGGAGTTTGACGACGCTATCGGATATTACAGAGAGCTATATAACGACAAGACCGACGCGGGATATACCGAGCGCGAGATTTTGATTGAGTTCGGCACACCCGAGGAGTGCGCGGCGAGAATACTTAACGAAAGGGGAGGCTCGTCAAGAGTCGCTACCGCCTGGAATACGGTCAGCTCGAAGGCGAAGGGCGTGGCGAAAAAGGCCAGGAGCTCCTCCGCGCTTATGGGCTGGCTCAAGGCGGGACTCTATATATTCGTCGTCTTTCCGCTGACGCTCGTATGGTTTTCACTGCTGGTGTCCTTCGGGGCGGTTTGGGTATCTGGCGTCGGATGCGCGATTGGCGGCGCTCTGGTTGCCGTCGTGGGAATTATACAAATGATTGCCGTATCGGGCTTCGCCTCGAGTCTCGCAGTTGTCGGTGGCGGCGTCGCCGTGGCTGGAATAGGACTTCTGCTTATCCCACTTGGTTTTTATCTGATGAAATGGACTGCAAGGCTTGGCGCGCTTGGCTTCAGAGCGCTCGGCGGCAGAAAGGAGAAATAAATGAGTAAATTTTTGAAAAAATGCCTGTTAGCAGGCGTGATACTGTTGCTTGTCGGCGGACTTGTATTCCTTGTTTCCTTCGCCTCGACAGGCTTTGATATAAGGAAAATGTCGGGAAGCGTCATTACTGAGGGAAAATATACCGAGCTTGGCAAGTCCGACAGCATAGTGCTCAATATACAGGACAGCGACCTCACGGTGCGCTTCTATGACGGCGAGAAAATAACAGTCGACTATATGAATGAGTCTACCGAGCGCGGCAAGCTCAAGTCCGAGGTGACGGTAACCGAGGAAAACGGCAGTCTTGTCATCAGGGAGAAAACGAGCTGGGTTATGCTCAGCATCTTCGACTTCACAAGTACCAGGATAACGGTATCTATCCCGAAGGGTAGAGCGGTATCGATTGATTCAAATACAGATAACGGCGACGTCGTTATCCAATCCGCAGAGGGCGCGAGCCTCTTGTCGCTCTCGGTAGAGACCGACAACGGCGATATTGATACCCGCGGCGAGCTCTCAGTCTTGGGTAAGCTCGAGCTTGAAACGGATAACGGTGACGTGAGCCTTGACTTTGTCAGAGCCTCCTCGCTTAAAGTAGTCACGGATAACGGTGAGATAGATCTCCGCGGCGGACAAATCGCGAGCGACGCTCGCATAGAAACAGACAACGGCGATATTGATATAGAGGGCAGACTCGTGGCAGAGTCCTTCTCGGTTGAAACCGATAACGGTGATATTGGTGGAGATGAGGGCGTTGTCGATGCGAGAAGAATAACCGTAGAGTCGGATAACGGCGACGTGGAAATGAGGCTTGCAGCCGACAGAGCGGCATATACAGTCACGGTGAAAACAAGCACAGGTATGAGAAACATCGAAAACGGCGGCTCGGGTGACAGAGCGCTCAATATCAGAACCTCCAACGGCGATATAGAAATATCATTCGCCAATTAAGCCACGGGAAAGATCGGAAAATATAAGAAAACAAAGATTTTCTACCGTCACGGTAGACACTTATTGAACCTTTGAAAATGAGAAAGCACTCGGGAATTAAACTAACTTCTTCAATGATAATTTTCGGTACGGTGGGGATATTCGTTGTGAATATTCCCTTGCCGTCAGCCGTTATCGCTATGATACGCGGCGCTGTGGGGGCTGTATTCCTTTTTTTAGCCGCCCTCCTTCTTCGCAGACCGCCCGATATGAAGGCTATAAGTAGAGATTTCGCTCCGCTCGCCATCTCGGGAATGTTTATAGGCTTCAACTGGGCTCTGCTCTTCGAATCCTATAAGTACACCTCGGTCGCGGTATCTACCTTAGTATATTATCTCGCGCCCGCTATCGTGATGCTACTGTCGGTATTTCTCCTGGGTGAGAGATTGACTCTCGGGCGAGGAATCGCGATTTCGGTAGCGCTCGTCGGTATGCTGCTCGTCAGCGGAGTTCTCGAGAGCGGTATCGGACAGACGAGGGAGCTTTTTGGAGTTCTGCTCGCTCTCGGAGCGGCGGTGCTCTATGCCTTCGTCACGGTTATCAACAAAAGGTGGATAAAGTATAGCTCCGACACGGATATGACACAGATTCAGCTTATTTTCGCCTCGCTTGCCATAGCTCCCTTCGCTATCTGGGGCGCTTGGGGGAGGGATATAGCTCTTTCCGTGGTAGAAATACTGCTCCTTGTCACTCTCGGCGTGGTACATACGGGGCTTGCTTATCTGTTATACTTCGGCTCTGTCAAGGGGCTAAAGGGACAGACGGTGGCAATCCTCAGCTATATCGACCCGATAGTAGCAGTCCTGCTTTCCTTTATAATAGAAAGCAGCTTTGATATAACGGTGCTTATCGGATGCGCGCTTATAGTCGGCTCTATGCTGGTAGCAGAGCTGATGCCCGGCGCCGGGAAGGAATAGTGACTCGCGGGCGCTCTTTTCGCGTCCGCGACCTGCTTTCTCGGAGGTTTTCATTCCGGAAAAACTTTTTAAAATTATTTTTCCAAACCTATTGACAAACCAAAAGCTTTCTGCTATAATACCACTTGTTCGGAGTGCTGGTGTGGCTCAATGGCAGAGCAGCTGATTTGTAATCAGCAGGTTGATGGTTCGACTCCGTTCACCAGCTCCAATTTTATGGGGGAATTCCCGAGCGGCCAAAGGGGGCAGACTGTAAATCTGTTGTCACTGACTTCGCTGGTCCGAATCCAGCTTCCCCCACCATAATAAGAAAACGACCCAAGGCGGTCGTTTTTTTATTATGACGGGGGAGCTCCAACTTCGGACAAGGTGCATTTGTCGGACAAATGCACGCTGGTTCGCATTTGAGCCGAAGGCTCGGGGAGCTCGCTCACGGGAGCCGAGGCGAAAAATCTTCAGCGGAGCTGAATACCCAGCTTCCGCGCTTTCAGGGTCAGAGAAAACGACCCTAGGCGGTCGTTTTTTTATTATGACGGGGGAGCTCCAGCGTCTGACAAGGTGCATTTGTCGGACAAATGCAGGCTGGTTCGCATTTGAGCCGAAGGCTCGGGGAGCTCGCTCACGGGAGCCGAGGCGAAAAATATTCAGCGGAGCTGAATACCCAGCTTCATATACAAGGCTTTCGCCTTGATGAGATACAACGGTTAAGACCAGTGATGCATACCGCCTGTGGTGGTATAGGAGAGGACTATGAGATATTCCAGAGTATACGTTGAAATAACCAATATATGCAACCGTAGCTGCTCCTTCTGTCACGGTACGAAAAGAGAGGCGCGGAGGATGACTGAGGGGGAGTTTTCGCATATTCTCTCCGAGCTTGAGGGGCTAACTGAATATATATATCTGCACGTTATGGGAGAGCCTCTGACGCACCCGGACCTTGTGAGATATATACAGCTGACAAGCTCACGCGGCTTCAAGGTAGCTATAACCACCAACGGTGTGCTTCTGCCCACCCGTGCGGAGGAATTGCTTTCATCGGGCGTCTATAAGGTAAATATATCTTTACACAGCTTCGAGGGGGATAACGAGGCGGATTTCATTCGTTATCTCGAGGGCTGCTTTGACTTCGCGGACAGGGCGTCGCAGGCGGGAATACTGACCGTCCTTCGCCTGTGGAACAGGGGCTCAGACTTCGGAAGAAACACGGATATACTCGGGCTGCTGAGGGAGCGTTTTCCCGACGGAGAGTGGTGCGAGGGGGCTCGCGGATACCGTATCGGGCACAGGCTGCATCTCGAATGGGGAGAGCGCTTTGGCTGGCCGGATGCCGACGGAGTGTGCCTCGGAGAGAGGGTATTCTGCTACGGCTTGTCCGACCACTTCGGTATACTCTCCGATGGCACGCTTATCCCCTGCTGTCTTGATGCGGACGGGGTTATCTCCCTCGGCAACGCATACACGGGCTCGGTGAGGGAAATATTGGACTCGAAAAGAGCGATGGCTATCCACGAGGGCTTTTCCCGCGGTAGCGCTGTCGAGCAGCTGTGCCAAAGATGCCCTTACGCCAGAAGATTTAAGGTATAGAAAAGCTGTATATGTGTGACGGGTGAGCCAAGGTCGGCTCACCCTGTTTTTATTCCCGTGTGCTTTTGGTGCGGGGTGTTCAATTTTTCTTTCCTTTTTTCCGTTACCCTTTGACAAATAGTCGCTCGCGTGTTAGAATATAAGAAAAAAAGGAGGAGAGAAATGAACACTCAGCCAATGAGCCTGCCGGACGGGGCGAAATATATACTTGAAAGATATCTGTCAGTCGGACACGATGCCTATATCGTCGGCGGAGCTGTCAGAAATCATCTTCTCGGACTCCCCATCTATGACTACGATATAACCACCTCCGCGACCCCCGAGGAAACCAAGGAGCTGTTTTCTCTTGACAGAATAGTTGACACGGGTATCAGGCACGGCACGGTCACGCTGGTGCTTGATGACGGACAGTATGAGATAACCACCTTCCGCACGGACGGAGAATATCTCGACAACCGCCACCCGTCCTCGATATGCTTCTCGCGCTCGCTTGATGACGACCTTTCAAGGCGTGACTTCACAGTCAACGCTATGTGCTATAACGACGCGGTAGGATTCGTTGACAGATTTTCTGGAATGGCGGACATCAGAGCGGGTCTTATCAGGGCTGTAGGTGAGCCTGCTGTCAGGTTTTCCGAGGATGCCCTGAGAATACTGAGAGCGCTCCGCTTCGCCTCGACTCTCGGCTTTCGGATAGAGAAGGAAACCGCCGCGGCTATCCTTGAAAAAAAGGAGCTTCTTTCCTCCGTGTCGCGCGAGAGAATATTCACCGAGTGGAGAAAAACACTCGAGGGATCGGGCTCTTATGATATACTGACATACTATAAGGTGGTAATTTCGGTTATTAGTCCCGAGCTCGAGGGATTAGAGCTTCCACAGCGCGACAGATTTTCTTCAGCCGAGTGGTATATCCGCCAGCTCGGACTGTTTTTAGCCTCATCGGAGGACCCCGTGTCGAGCTTTGGCGCGGCTATGCGCTCGCTGAGAGCGGATAATTTCAGAATCAGACAGGGTGCCTCGGCTCTTTCTTGTCTGCTGTCGGAGCGGCTTGACAATACCGTGGGAATCAAGACGGCTATTTATCACTTTGGCACAGATGCTGTGCGCGACGCCATCTCGCTCGGCATACTGACGGACAGGCTGTCGGCGGAGAATATGAAGGCTCTTGACTCGGTTATTGACAGCGGCGAGCCAACCTCGCTTTCCGGGCTTGAGATAGACGGAAGGGGGCTAATTTCGCTCGGATTTGTCGGCGAGGAGGTCGGCAGGGCGCTTGACCGTTTGATGCTGGCGGTAATCCGTGGCGAGTGCCCGAATGAGAGAGAGGCTCTTGTAGAATATATATTGGGTGAGGCACTTCGGTAGCTTTAACAGAATAGAGTCCCCGGCATAGAATAATATTGGGATTGGTATTTCCGATTCTAATCTTTTTTCGTGGCACTCTCTATGAAAAGATACGATATATTTCTCGGGGACGGGAGCTACTCGGTATATCCCGCAGGCTTTGACCCTCGGGCAGAAAAGAGGCAGATGCCGGGGACGGTGGGCATATATATCACCCCCGCGGGCTCTTCTGACCTTGCTGTGAGTGTGAGCGCCCGCGAGGGCAGGGCAGTCGAGGTGTGGGAGCTTCGGGCGGTGCTTTCATATTTTCTCGGAAGGGTGAGAGCTTATCCAAAAACCGAGCTCGAGGTCGGGCTGTCCGACAGGAGCTTCAATGTTGGAATTTTCGACACGCCCCAGGGATACGCGCCTGTCGATACCGAAAAATGCAAATTATTGGTTACAAGTGACGTCAGCCTTCCAGACGGCGTCGAAAGGAGGGTTCACACAGCCCACGTTGGCGGCGGATGCCGCATTCTGCCAATAGATTCGTGCGAGAGCTTCGACCGTGAGCTTCTTCGCACGCTTTTGGTTCTTCGGGGGCACAGTGACGTCAGGACGGCCTTCGGGCTGTGCGGCGGAGAGCTTATTCTGAGAGAACAAGACAGGCTCACTCCATATATGCTCTCGGCGGCATACGCTCTTTTCGAGGGCGTGCCTGCGCTTTCCTGTCGGGGCGTCTCCTATCCTCTGATTGATGCGGGCGAGGGGCTTCTCGTTCTTTTTCCCTGCCGTCACACCGAGGTTGAAATTTAGATAATCAGGCGGATAGTCACACCCCTTGACTATTCGCCCTTTCTGTGTTAAAATATTTTGAAAAACGAATCGCAAGGAGGGGTGACTGTGGCATTTGATGCTTGTATGATGCGCGCTTCGCTCGAGGAGCTTAGGGCGGGCTTCACCGATGCGAAAATAGATAAGGTGCTCCAGCCGCAGAATGACGAGATTGACCTTGTTATCCATAAGGACAGAAAAACGAGGCGGCTCGTCCTGAACGTCGGACCAAACGCCCCGAGACTTCAGCTATCGGATATTTCGAAGGAAAATCCTATCAAGTCACCTATGCTCTGTATGCTCCTCAGAAAATACTTTCTCGGCGCGAGAATAACAGGGATAGAGCAGGTAGACTTCGACAGAATTGCCCTGCTCAAGCTTTCCTGCTATGACGAAATGGGCTTTCCCGTAGAGAGAAAAATCGTGTGTGAGATTATGGGCAAGTACGCCAACCTTATCGTGCTTGACGGGGAGGATAAGATACTCACCGCTATGAAGATTATCGACTTCGCCGCCAGCACGGTGAGGCAGGTGCTCCCGGGACTTAAGTACAGAGTTCCCGCCGCGCCAGACAAGCTCTCGCCTCTTGTTATTGACGAGGCGGCGTTCTTTGAGAAGCTATCCCTATTTGACCGCGAGAAAACGGGCGAAAAATTCATAACCTCCACCTTTTCGGGTATAGCCACGCAGATTGCCCACGAGCTCGTTTTCAGGGCTGCGGGGGATATTGATGTGCCGCTTGCCCATATAGACGGAGGGGAGCTCTACCGCGTTTTCCGCGAGTGGCAGAGGGTGCTTATCGAGCACGACTATACGCCAACGCTCGCCAGAGATAAGAGTGGCAAGCCGATAGACTACTCCTATATGGACATAACCTACCTTGGCGACGGGGTGGAGTATCTGCGATTTGACTCCATATCCTCGCTCCTTGACGCCTACTTCGCCGAAAAGGACAGGCGGGAGAGAATACACCAGCGCGCTCACGACCTTGTGACGCTGGTCAATAACGCCATAGCCCGCACCGAAAGAAAGCTGGCGCTTCAGAGGGAGGCGCTTCTTGACAACGAGAGGGGCGAGGAGTACAAGAGAAGAGGCGACCTTATCACCGCCAATCTGTACAGGCTGAAAAGGGGAATGACCTCCTTCGTGACGGTGGACTACTACGACGAAAATGCTCCCGAGGTAACCGTCGAGCTCGACCCGAGGCTCACGCCCGCTCAGAACGCGCAGAGAATGTACAAGCTCTACAACAAGTGCAAGACGGCAAGAGAGGTGCTGACCGAGCAGATAGCTATATGGGAGGCTGAGCTTGACTATCTTGAGAGCGTCAGGGTCTTTCTTGATAGCGCACAGAGCGAGGATGACCTCGCGGAAATCCGCGACGAGCTGTACAGGTCGGGCTACGCCTCGCGTATGAAGGGATATAAGCCCCCTAAGACGCTGAAATCACAGCCGATGAGATTTTGTACCACCGACGGCAGAACGCTGCTTGTAGGCAGAAATAACCTGCAGAACGACCGTCTGACCTTCAAGGTCGCTGCCAAGGACGATATATGGTTTCACACCAAGGATATCCCCGGCTCGCACGTTATCCTCGTCACAGAGGGAAAGGAGCCTACCGACAGGGATTATACCGAGGCGGCTTCCGTGGCGGCGTACTATTCGAAGGCTACCTCCGACCTTGTGGCGGTGGACTACACACGGGTGAAAAATATAAAGAAGCCCCAGGGCTCAAAGCCGGGCTTCGTTACCTATAAAACCAATTATACCGCGTACGTTAAGCGTATGTCGGGCGAGGAGCTGAGAAAAAATGGCGATGGTTGAATTAACAGAGCTTCATAAGTATTTCATATCAAGACACATCTCAGAGGGTGACACCGTGGTTGACTTCACTATGGGAAACGGCAACGACACTCTCTATCTGTCACGGGCGGTCGGAGAAAGCGGCAGAGTCTTCGCCTTCGACGTGCAACAAGAGGCGCTCGTGTCAACCGAGGCTCATCTTGAAAAAGAGGGAGCTCCGAAGAACTATACGCTTATCTGCGCCTCTCACCACAGGGTGAGGGAGTTCGTCACAGAGCCCATAAGGGCGGGTATGTTCAACCTCGGATATCTGCCCCGCAGCGGAAGAAAGGCGGTCACGACGATGCGAGAGACAACCCTGCCCGCAGTCAAGGCGGCGCTTGAGCTGTTGGCACCCGACGGAGCCTTGATAGTCGCTATATACCCCGGGCACGAGGAGGGAAGACTCGAGGGCGAGATGCTGAGAGAATATTTTTCCACGCTCTCAAAATACAGATTCTGTCCCTCCGAGTTCAGAATTCTCAACTCTCCCGACTCGCCCTACTTCTTCCTCGTCGAGAAAAGCCCGAAGGCGAAATTCGGCGAGATATGATTTCCAAATTCATATCTGACAAGCCTTCTTTTCGGGGAGGGCTTTTTCTAACGGGTTTTTATTTTGAAATACTCTCCAAAAAAACGTTTTCTCCTCCGCGTTATCCGACAGACAGTCAGTCTATGTATTTTTAATATCTCTTTCTTATCCTTGTATTATAATTGTTTTATCTGTATCTCAAATTGACACACCCCCTATTTATTCTGACACACCGAAGCCGTCAGATTGACGACAAATTGCCTTATTTCTGACGAAAGCTATGCGCCAAATTGATTTTGAGCAATATTTCAGCCTCGGATGCGGCTCTCTTTGAATCGAGGGAAAAAAGGGGGTATAAGCACTGAAAAAGGAGCAACTTCGGTTGCTCCTTTTGGTTTTGGCGATACGAAAGCTCTCGGGAGCTCGCGGACTAAACTATTATCCTTCTCAGCCAGGCGAGAAGCACGTGCGAGATGAAAAGAAGCAGCGGACGGTAGAGTATATCGAGAATGATGCTGAAAATCTCCTCTGCGGTGAAGCTCGAGCCGAAGTCGGCTATGAATCCGATAACGTCGGCGTAGGGCATATTGAGCGCGAAGGCTATCGCCACTAAAATAAAGACTGTCCTGACTCCGATATCCGAAAAATCGAAAATCCCGTTGCCCGAGAGGGCGTGTGATACGCTCGCGGGAAGATTTGACTTGCCGTGCATCTTACCTATGACTAAAAGAGCTATGCCGAAAAGAGCTAGTGAAAATACGCCGAAGCTGAAGTATGAGCCGGAAAGCTCGGCAACCGAAAGAAGAAGCGAATCGACGCTGTCATATCCGGCGGAGAAGGCGCTCATATAGCCAAAGGGCAGAAAATACATAGCCCTGCCAAGCGAAATGATGGCTATCGAGCCGATGGCTCTGCCCGCGCCGCGACGGGAATATACAGCGAGCGCCACGAGCGCGACGAAGGGCGGCAGGATAAACTCGTAGGCAACCGACAGCTTGGCGGCGATATAGCCGAGGTTGGCGTCGCTCGAGGAGAAAAAGATATGATATGGAATATACTGTATAAGACTGACCGCGCATACGGCTATGAAAGCGAACAGGGTCAGGTGTTTTCTGATATTCTGCATCGGGCACTCCGTTTGATGTTTGATATATCCATTTTAGCACAGAAGGGGCGGCTTTTCAAGACCGCGGAAAATAATTATGTATTTTGATATTCTTTCAGGCACGCCGCTATTTGATTTCGCGGATAAGCGGGGCAGAGAAAAAATGCGCGAGTATATATTCAATACCTCGACAGGCGTCGAATATACAACTATCGGAAAATCTCTTTTGGGCGAGCCGATAGAGTGCTACAAAATAGGCAAGGGCAGGGGGCGTGTAGCGTTATTCGGGGCGCACCACGCCAAGGAGAGCATCACAGCGAACCTGCTGTACGCCTTTATATACGTTTTATCCTCGGACAGATACCACAGTCTTATGACACGCGGCACATCGAGGGAGCATTTTCTGAATCTGTTTTCCTTTTTCGTCATTCCCTGCGTCAATCCCGACGGAATAGAGGTCAGGTCTACGGGAAGGCTGCACCCGCTTTTCGAGAAAAGATTAAGCGTGTCCGAGGGCGAGCTGTCGGCGTGGCAGTCAAACGGCAGGGGAGTGGACCTCAACCACAACTACGATGCGGGCTTTTCCGAGTACAAGAGGATTGAGAGGGAAAGAGATATCCGCCCGGGAGCGACACTCTATTCGGGCGAATATCCCGAGAGCGAGCCCGAGTCGCGCGCCTGCGCCGCATTCTCCCGCGCGGCGTCACCGATAGCTGTGGTCAGCCTTCACAGTCAGGGGCGGGAAATCTACTTCTCGGGGGAGGGGGCTGTGGCGGCGGCTCACAGACTTTCCGAGCTGTCGGGGTACAGAGTGACGGAGCCCTCGGGAACGGCGAAATACGGCGGACTCTGTGACTATACGGGTGGTGTTCTCGGTATTCCGTCCTTCACACTCGAGGTCGGCGAGGGAAAGAATCCTCTCTCTCTGCGCGAGCTTCCCGGGATACTCTCTGATGTAGGAAGGGGACTGTATCTTCTGCCCTCATTCATATCTAATTGTTAACAAATTGTAAATATTTTTCTGACACCGAAAAACAACTTGACAAAGATTTACCCGTGTGTTAATATATAACACGCGTGAAAACGCGAAATATATCTCACATAGCGAGGTGGAGCTCTGCCGGTGCTCTATGAGTCGCAGGGCTGTGTCGCTATGGCGGAAAAACCAAACAAGGAGGAACATTAAAATGTTCGAAATCACAATCAAGCAGCTGCTTGAAGCGGGCGTACACTTCGGTCACCCTACCAAGAAGTGGAATCCCAAGATGGCTGAGTACATCTTTACTCAGAGAAACGGTATTCACATCGTTGACCTTCAGAAGACCGTTAAGAATTTCGAGGAGGCGTACAACTACGTTGCAGAGGTTGCGGCTGAGGGCGGCACCGTTCTTTTCGTAGGTACCAAGAAGCAGGCGGCAGAGACCGTCAAGGAAGAGGCGCAGAGATGCGGTATGTTCTACACCAACGTTCGTTGGCCCGGTGGAATGCTCACCAACTTCCAGACCATTCGTAA
>JAFTST010000023.1 GCA_017467165.1 Clostridia bacterium
AGCGGTTATAGGACAACACCGCTCAGATAAATCCAAGCTCGGCGAGCGCCGCCCGCCGAGCAAAGCCTTAGTTTAAATCAACACGTGACAGCTTGTCAAGCCATTGGTCCATAGTTATGAGAACCTCTCTCGGCTTCTGTCCGTTGGGCTCGCTGACTATGCCAATCTCCTCCATAGCGTCGATGTATTTCGCCGCCTTGCCGTAGCCGATAGACAGCTTTCTCTGCAGAAGCGAGGTAGATACCTTTTCTGAGCGGATAGCAAGCTCAACTGCATCGAGGAACTTCTGGTCGTTGTAGTAGCCGCATACGTCGTCCTCGTCGTCGCCGTCGTCGTCAACCGCGCCTCCGGACTTCTTATTGCCGCATTTCTGCGCCGCCTTGTTAATCTCCGCGTAGATTTCCTCGTCATACTGCGCGCCCTCACTCTGCGACTTGAGGAAGTCCATTATTGCCTCAACCTCGTTGTCCGAGACAAATGCGCCCTGAACGCGAATAGGCTTCGTCTTATCCACGGGCTTGAAGAGCATATCGCCGCGATTGAGCAGCTTCTCTGCGCCTGCCATCTCGAGTATGGTACGCGAGTCAACCACAGAGGTTACCTTGCAGGAAATACGGGTGTTGATATTCGCCTTGATAGTACCTGTGATAACCTTGACGTCAGGACGCTGTGTTCCGATAATGAGGTGAATACCCGCGGCTCTCGCCTTCTGCGCTATTCTCATTATCAGCTGCTCGACAGGGTCTCTGACCTGCATCATCAGGTCGTTGAGCTCGTCTATGACGATGACAATCTTCGGCATATGCTCTCCGATTGACGGATCCTTTTCCTGCCTCTCGTTATACGCCTCGATGTTTCGGATATTGAGCTTCTCTATCATTTCATAGCGGCGCTCCATCTCGTCGACAGCCCACATAAGCGCGCCCGCCGCCTGCTTCGCCTCGGTGATAACGGGTATCAGGAGGTGGGGAATACCGCTGTACATTCTGAACTCGACTTTCTTCGGGTCAATCATTATGAACTTGACTTGGTCGGGTCTTGCCTTATAGAGCATGCTTATCATCAGCGAGTTGATGCATACCGACTTACCCATGCCCGTAGCTCCTGCTACCAGAGCGTGCGGGAACTTGCCTATATCGCCAAAGACGGGGTTGCCCGCGACGTCCTTACCGATACATACGAAGGTGTTGGACTTGGCGTTGATAAATTCCTCGCACTCGAGCAGCTCGCGCAGTCTGACGTTGGCGGGATTTTTGTTGGGTATCTCGAAGCCTATCGCGGATTTTCCGGGAATGGGCGCTTCCATTCTGATTCCGTCAGCCGCGAGGTTCAGCGTTATATCGTCGAACAGGTGGGTAATCTGATTGACCTTTACTCCCTTGGCGGGAACTACCTCGTATCTGGTTATACGGGGGCCTCTGTCAACTCCCTTGATTGACGCCATAACGTTAAATGATGCGAGTGTTTCGATAATAGTGTTGGTGTTTTCGTTGATTTCCTGATATATTTCGTCGCCGTTCTGCTCAAAATCGAGTCCAAGCAGCTCGAGCGGCGGCTTTTTGTAGTTTTTGTAGGTCTGCTTTGGCTTCTCTGCCTTGGGCTTGGGAGCTGCGGCAGGAGCATCAAAGGGTGGCTCGTCCTCGGTTGGCTCATCATCGGGCTCGTCTTCTTCTGTCTCATACTGCTCGGGCTCGTCAATTTCCTCGGGCGCTGTGTGCTCGGGCTCGTCCGTATCCTCGGCGTCTTCGCGCAGGGCGGGGAACATATCGCGCATCTCAGCTACCAGGGGGTTTTGCTTTTCGGGCGGAATTTCCTCGAGCACGGGTGTGTCCTCGCTCATATTTTCAAATCCGACGTCCTCGAGAGCCTCCTCACCCTCGTCGTCAACGAATATAGTGCTCTCGGTTTCGAGTACCTCGCGCTTTTGCTCCGTGGCGCTCTCGTCAATCTCGAATACAAGTCCGCCGCCTTCCTCGCTCGGTGAGGCGTAGGGCTTGAACTCAGGCTCGGCTGAGGGCTCGTCGTATGTGTATGGGCCGTAGCCTTCCTCCTCGGACTCGTCATATTCATATACGTCCTCGGGCTCCTCGTATGATTCTGCAACGGGCTCCGGTGTGTAACCAATTCGTTCATCATAGGACGGGTTAACGGGCTCCTCGCGGTACGCGGGCGCCTCATATCTCGGAGCTTCACCGTAGCTACCCGTCGGCGAATTATATGTGCCCGATTCTCTCACGGGCTCGTCCGCCGCCGCCACGGCGTAGCCTGCGGCGCGTCTGTATTTTTCCATTGTTCTTTCGTTGCCCTGCCTTGCAGTATAACCATCGTCGTAGCCGTAGCTTCCTCTGCCTTCGGTAGCGGGCTCGGTTGTTACTGCAGGCGCGCCCTTGTCAACCTTGTAGCTGATATCGCTTACCTCGGGCTCGGCAACCGCGCTGACGTCCTCTCTTGCAACGTAGGGTGGGGGAGTAGGCTCTGTTGGCTTGTCTATAACGACGGTTACAACCTCGTCCTCCTCTGTTACGGCAGGAATTTCCTCCGGAATATCCTCCTTGAATTCAACCGTCTTGATAGGCTCGGCGGGTGTCGGGTCATTCGAGTCCTCGCGCTGCCTTGAGCTGACGATAGCCGCCTTTCTTCTCTCAAATTCTGCGGTACGCCTTGCTCTTTCAGCATCCTCCTCGCCAAGCTCGCTGATGCTCTCGTGCACCGTGGGCTTCTCGTCGAGCAGACTGCGGGAGGAGGCCTTGGAGGCGAGCTTTTCTGAGGTCGCGAGGTTGTATGGGTCAAAATCCTCTGTGAATATCGCATCGGCAGAGTCATCTGTGTTATCAAGCTTGATTTCATATACCACAGGCGCCGGCTCTCTCGAAACTTTTTCCTCATACACCGCTCCCTCCGTGCCAAAGTCGGAATATACCGTCCTTTTAGGCTCTGCGGTGCTGTAGTCGTAGCCTTCCGCGCTGTATTTCGGCGCGACGTTTTCCTCAGCCGACACCTCGCTTGCGTGGTGCACTGTGTCAGCAAGAGTGGGATTTGCCTCTATCGAGGCTCTGTCCCTGTGTTCTGATATTCCGAGCTCGTTGATTTCAAGATGCTCAATACCGTTATCAACGTCGAAAAATTCATCGTCCATCAGCTTGCGGCTGTTTTCATCCGCCGCCTTGCATTTTTTATCCGCCTTGGATTTCTTCGCTTTTTTGAAAAGGCCCTTAATCCAACCCTCAACGGCGGCAAGGAAAAAGACGATGCCCTTCAGCATATAATATAAAGCCTTGCCAAGTCCTCGCTTTCCGCTGGCGAAGAAATAGGAGCAATATATAGCGAGAACAGCCACAGCGACTATGATAAGACCGACAGAGCCGATAGCCGCTATAATTCCGTAGCCAACCGTGCCGCCAATGACACCGCCGCCAACGCAGTCAAGACCGCTCGCATAGAAATCGCGCAGTCTGAAGGAAATCCCCTCGTTGTTCCAATAGGTGAAGCCGTGCGACAGCGCAGATGCGGATATCAAGGTCACAACGGAGAATATCGTCCTCGACAGTATTCTTTTTTCGCCCACGTCAGAGGGGTAGAAAATCGCGTGCAGAGCGATAAGAAAGGGTACGAGGTACCCACCCCAGGAGAAAAGTCCGAGAAGCACGCTCGATATAGCGGGGCCGAGAGCGCCGATATTCTGAGTAACGAAGCACAGACCGATGAAGACCGCGACCGCCGCCAGAATTATAGGTATAGCCCTCTTGAAGCCTGTAAGTGATGAATATGAGTTTTTTCTTCTCTTGTCGCTCATTATTGAATACTCCCCCTAGGATTTTTTCGAAAAATATCTGAAGCCCGGAGCCTGACGCCAAATTTACAGCGTCGCTTGCACGGCATACTAATCTAACCTATATTTTAACATTTCTTTCGCAGGAATACAAGACCCCGTGAGAAAATATTTTTATTTTTTAACTCTTTATTATAATATATCTTGACACAAGCCGACCTCTCTGTTAAAATAGTTAGGATAAAATTAAAATGCCGTAGTATCGCCATTTTACTACTGCTATGGGAGGAAATATGCTTCTTTATAATTCGCTTACCAGACGTAAGGACGAGTTCGTGCCCCGCTTTGCCGGTCGCGTGTCTATGTATACCTGCGGTCCTACCGTATATCACTTTGCTCATATAGGAAATCTTCGTACCTACACGATGGAGGACGTCCTTGAGAAATATC
>JAFTST010000004.1 GCA_017467165.1 Clostridia bacterium
AAAGTATTGTCACGCTCGCGAAAAATATGCTATAATTATAATAATATTGGATTCCCCTCGGTAGGCCCTGACGGGCGGGGGCGCTCCCGCTTGAAGAGGAAGAAGTAATGAGCTATAACATCTATTGGGTTGGTCCGCGAAAGGCGGATATTTCACACGTTAAGGATATTGATTTCGCCGGCTCTGTGACCATATTCGGCGACGGCAAGGATAACAACTATCCCTACTGCCTTGAGGAAAACGTATCGCGTGTGAATCATAACGTCAGCGACGTTAATGAGGATAAGTTCTTCTACAACACCATAAGGTCAATTATAGATAGCGACGATAACGCCAGATTCTATTTTTATAACCAGAACGCCGTCTATTATATCGAGGGTCTGTCCGAGTTCAAGGATAAATACTTTATCGCTGTCAACGACGAGAAAATAGAAAAGCTGACTAACGATAAGCGAGAGTTTCAGTCGCGCCTTCAGGGAAAGGTGGACCTTCTGTACAGGATATCCGACTGCCACCGCTCCAGCTGTGACTATAAGAACCTTGCCGAGATGCTCGGGCTTGACCCCGACGACGAGAAGCGCATAGTCGTTCAGGCTCGCTCTGCGAGCGGAGGAAACGGAACCTTCCTTTTCGGTCCTGCGACCGACCGCGCAATACTCAATTATGCTGAGGAATCGGGATATATCATCTCTGAGTATATGGAGAGAAATATTCCTATAAATATACACGTTGTTATCTTTGATAACAAAATTCTTCTGTCCCCCGGCTCGATACAGATAATGAAGGAGGACGATAACCGCCTTCTGTACCGTGGTGCAGACTATCTCACCTATCGAACAATTCCTCTTGAGCTCAGAAGAAAATTTGAGTCTGACGTCAGGGTCGCCGCCGCGGAATTTCAAGCTATGGGCTATCGCGGAGTGTGCGGCTTCGACGCAATTATATGCGACGGGCGTGTCACCCTGCTTGAAATCAACAACAGATTCCAGGCGTCATCCGGACTTCTCAACACTGCCTGCGAGCTGGCGGGAATTCCCTCGCTCCAGCGGATAAATCTTGGAGCCTTCAATATAGACCCCGACACGCTCGAGCCCGTTGAGTGCGGATGGCGCGAGGAGTACGCGGCACTCGAGGATATAGAGGTTAATTTCAGCAACTACTTCTATACCGACAACGGAACGCTCTTTCACAGCAGGTATCTGTACGACCGCTTTCTCGAGTGTGCCACTGGCGATAAGAGAATAGGCGGAGTGTTTGAGCTTGAGGACGACGGCTTTGACAGAAAGCAGGGAACGAGCCATCTGGCTTATCTCTACCGCGTGGTGTTCGATACCAATATCACCTCGCTTGACTCCGAGTATCACCTGCTTATTAATGAAAACGTCTGCGAGCCGCACAAGCTCAGGTGGGCGGATAAAATCAGCGTCAATCTCAATAAGAAAATGGAGAGAATGACCAAGGCTGAGTTGCGCGACTATCTTCTCAGGCTGAAGATTGCTCTTTTGGTTCAGGGCGTGGTTATCACACCCGAGGCGCTCGCTCATATCAATGAAAGAAACGGGCTGAGAGTTGCCACCAACAACGCTATCGATATAAGGATAGAGATACCGAAGCTTTCCGACTCTCAGGACCGTCTGGCTAAGGAAAAATATATTATTATCAACGCGCCCACCGACGTTGAATTCGTCGGGCTATCGCCCTTTTCCATCTGTCTTGAGGACGGAAAGTATCACCTCAGATACTACGGCGACGAGATAGTTGGAATATCCATATATCCGAGAGATAATCTCCAGGACAAAAGAACGGAGAAGGACGGAATATCCTACTCCGAGGTCGCCTTTCTATCCACCGACAGACTGCGCGTGCACGTCACCAACTCCTGTATTTTCAAGGGGAAGGATAAGGACGGGGGAGAGCTAGGCTGTAAGTTCTGCAATATATGCCCGTCGCACGACGTTATCGACCTGGACAACGTGCGCGAGGTGGTCTCTGAGTATTGGGAAAACCGACGCAACCTCGGTCTTGATGCGGATGACGGGGCGAATAACGCCTCGGGCAGAGAGCTTGGTCTGACGCACTTTCTCGTCGGAGGACAGACTGCGCCTGACAGCTCGAACGGAAACGTCGTCGAGGTTATCAGAATTATCAGAAGCATTGCAAGATACGCGCCGATATACGCTATGGTAGTGCCCTATGCGGAGCATACGCTCAGGGCTATGTACGACGCGGGACTCAATCAGCTTGCCTGCAACATAGAGGTGTTCGACGATGCGCTGGCAAGACAATATATGCCCGGCAAGAGAGGGAAGTATCCCGCCGAGGTATACTTTGAGAGGCTTTCCTACGCGACGCGTATGCTTGGCAGAAGCGGAAACGTGCGCAGTATGGTTATAGTAGGTCTTGAGCCGCACGCTACGCTCATGGAGGGCATAGAAAGGCTGGCAACTCTGGGTATACAGCCGATTCTGTCGATTTTCAGACCTCTTCCCAACACGGAAATGTCGGATTTGGAGGCGCCCTCGATGCTCTATCTTGAAAGAGTGTATAATGAGGCACAACAGATATGCAGAAAGCACGGACTCTTTCTCGGTCCGGAGTGCGTGAATTGTCAGAACAACACTCTGGCGCTTCCGTTCTGGCTTGAGAAATAAATCCGCGGAAGGAGATAACTTATGAGTGAACAGGAAAAAAACGGCTCGGTAGCCCTTTTTGGCGGCGTTGGCGCGGCTGAGGAGTCGGTTGCTTCCGAGAGCACGGCTCAGGCAGAGTCGCAGGCCGGCCCAAGAAGCGCCGCCCGCGAGTCGAAAAGAATAAGAAAAAAGGCGGGGCTGACCCATCCGGGCGCTGAGGTCGAGGGAAGAAAAAGGACCGGAAAAAAAGCGAAAAGGGACGCAGAGCGGGAAGAGGCACAGAAAAGTCGATTCTTTCGCGCCAGAGAATACAAGAATATAAGAAAAGCGCTGGTTATGGCGGCTGTTCTGGTGGTCGTGTGCGTTGCGGCAACCTTTTTGGTGCTGGCATTCGACCCTGACTTTGAGGTCGCGACGAGTATAGTCAGAGATATAAATATAATGCTCATCTCGACTAACGCCACGTCCATAGGACTGTACGTCACCGCCTTCATATTCCTCAACGATTCTCTGAAAACGAGAGCCAACGAGGACGTTACTCTGCGCGAGGCGGTGGACAATATTCTTCAGCGATACAGAAAGAATATGCTGTTCATAGCATTTTCCATCATAGTAACGGTCGCTCTTGAGGTAATCAGTAACTTCACCCTCGGCGTAGGTGATGCTACGGGGCAGGTAGGCTTTGAGGACACTATGGTTCCTCTTCTCAGCTTCCGCTGGTTCTTCTTCGTGTTCATTTCCGCGTGCGCCATATTCTTAACCTTCTGGACAATAATGTGCAGTAAGGACATTACTCACAGCGACGGTCTTATCGCCGCAGAGGCGCAGCTGAATATGATTGAGCACAGGGAAAGACTCATTGAGCTGTACAACAGAGTCCTGAGCGACGCAGATGCCTACAACACCCTCACAGCCGAGGAGCGTCTTGCCGAGGGCGTTGAGGGAAGGGAGCTTCTTGACAACCTTGCCGACAGAAAATACAGCTTCGGTCAGGCTTGCTGTATCAGCGGCGTCGCCGAGAATAAATCGGGCGGCGAGGGACAGGATATCGTTATCAAGCTTGGCGACAGGGAATTCAGCTTCCGCGAGGCGTGCTGTAGCAGCAGTGTGACCAAGAGCGAGGACGAGGACGGTCAGAGCGAGCAGGATATTATTATCCAGCTTGGCAAGGAGGTAAGGTTTATCGAAACCATCATCTCCCGTATCTGTGAGAATAACATAGACAAGTCTATAATGAATAACGACTTCGTCTTCAGCAGCATGCGCTCGGGCTTCAAGTATCTATACGCCAGAAAGGACGGAAGCAACCAGGTAGATATCAGAGAGGAAAACCGCTTCCTCGACCATATCAAGTATCAGCTTCTCTCCACCTGCCGCAACGACGAGTCCCCCTACGACAACGATAAGGTCGAGGAGGTCTTTGAGAAGGCGAGGCTCGCGTACAAGTTCACCGTCTCAGACGAGTGCGATTATTCTGCGAGCATCGAGGAGATTAACAGCATTGACAATAAGCAGCACGGCTACATAAGGGACTACAAGGACAACACGGCTGCTATAATAGACGAATTCTTCGAGGGCTACGAGCAGCTTGTCGGCTACCGTGACGCGCTTATACACTACTCCGAGTATAACGGCCGCGACGAGCGCTCGAGAAGATGGAAAATCAGGAAAAAGACCTCGACTGATAAGAAATACAAGAAAATGATAGCGCCGATAAGGTGGCTGTACGGAGGCTGGAACAAGCTCACCGCCTCTGAAGCCAAGAAAAAGAGCGCGGAAAAGAGAGATATAGAGGTCAGACGGCAGGCGAAGGAGAGGAGCGACAACCGCCGTATCCTCGGATACGCCAAGGTTATGAAAAGAGTCCTCCTTGACAGATTCACCTCCTTCGTCAAGATTAACGATATCAGCCTTGGTAACTCTGTATTTGATAAGGGCTGGCTCAACTATTCGGAGCTTTCCGACTCGAACTTCACTCACTCCTCCTTCCGCTTCTCGAGGATTGAGAACGCGGTGCTTCGCCGCTGTGACCTTTCGACCGGCAACTTCATTCAGGCTGACGCGAGCAACAGTGACTTCACCGGCTCGAACTTCAACTACTCGGATATGACGGGTATCGACCTCACCAACAGCATCATCGACGGCTGTCAGATGAACGTTATCAGGCTTCGTGATATACGCATCGACGATTATCCCGGTATGAATATGCTCTACAATCTTGTCAAGGGCAACAACTACTACAAGTACGCATCGCAGAGATACAAGGACAACCCCGAGAAGAAGAACGCATGTATGGGCAAGTTCTACAGCTTTGACAGCGAGTTCCTTCTTCACAGAGAGTGGATAGATAAGCAGCGCACGATAGCTATGAACGACGACGGCGAGTACGGAGAGCGTATGAACGCCCTGAGAAGATGCTTCGCCCTTGATGAATTTATCAAGAACTTCAAGCTTTATTCCTCTCAGCCCGAGGAGAATAACAAGCAGGAATCCGCGGCTATTCTCGTCCTTGCCGTTGATAACGAGCTTAAGGACAACCAGAGCTCCAGCCTCTGCCGCGAGTTCCACGAGTCGCTCAAGTTCAAGGATAACGCTCCGGGTATATTCATGGGCGACGGATGTAGCCTTATCGACAGGTCTTATCTCATTCTCGTTGACGCGATGGATGAATTTATAAGCTACCACAAGTATTCCAAGATTGGAAAGCACACCTTCGACTTCCTCCCCGAGCTTCGTACAATGGAGGCTCAGATGTGGCGAGTTATCAAGAAGAAGGGCACCCGTGTCAAGAAAATCGACGACAAGAAGATGAAAAAACTCTTTGAGTACGCGGGAAAGAAGCTCGTAGCGTACGGCAAGGCGCCCTCGACTGATATATTTGAGCTGGGCGAAGAGTGGCAGGCTATGAGCGAGGTCAAGAAGAGCTTTAAGGAAATCCGCGAGAGAACCGTAGGCAGAGTATGCTTTAACGTTGCTAAGCTCAGATTCGTATCTGCGGAAAAGGTGTCGATAAAGGATACCGACTTCTCGCACGTCGATATGGTGGCGTCTGCATTCCGTCAGTCGGATATGTCCGAGTCGGTATTCTACTACACCGACGCAGACGAGGCAATGTTCCAGCGCTCCAACCTTAACGCTATCGACGCATATCGCGCGAGCTTCGAGGGTGCTAACTTTGGCGAGGCGAGCCTTGTCAGCGCAGTGCTTATCGATTGCAACCTCGAGAACGCTAATCTTAACGGCGCGGTGCTTATGAACGCGAAGATTATCTACTCGGGTGACAGCGACGAAAAGCCCTATCTTTCAAGACTGCTTGAAAAGGGAACCGTCTCGGGCGCGTCCTGCTTTGACGAGGTCGACCACCTGAGAGAGCCCCGTGTCAACGGATTTGATTACAGCGATATAGATAAGGACGTTATCACCGCCTACAACGCTAAGGATATTGATTTGACAGGAGCATTGGCGACGGGACTCAGCGTCATCAACGTCAATATGGCGAGAGGCAGATTCGTCAGAGCGGATATGAAAAACTCCTTCCTCTTTAACAACTTTATGCACTGGAGCCATTTCAACGACGCCAACCTCTCCAGCTCCGTGCTCATAGCCAACAGCTTCAATCAGTCGAGCTTCAAGGGCGCACAGATAGCGAGAGCCACGGTAGTAGCCTGCGAGTTCAGCAACACTAATATGAGCGACTCGAAGCTTATCTGCGCGAGCCTCAATAAGTGCTCCTTTGAGAACGCTAACCTCAGCGGCTGTAACCTCTCGGGCGCTATCATAGCGAACACCTCCTTCACCAGATGCAGCTTCTCAAAGGCTAATCTTGCCAACGTGGAGTTTGAAAACGTGTTCTTCGAGGAGGTTGACTTCTCCGACTGTATTGGTCTATCCGAGGCGAAGTTCAAGAACTGTATGATTCGTATGGAGGGAGAAAGACTTCCTTGCTCCGAGCCTGATATGTTTATCAACGTGTCGGCTGAAAAATGCGACGTCAAGCTGATACAGAGCGGCGACTGCAGATATTCCAGCGAGTCTGTTCTGAGCGGGACGGATTATTAACACTTAGCTAAAATAAAAAAGGGCTAGGCCACAGGCTGAAATTACAGCTTTTGACCTAGTCCGTTTTTTATTTGTTTTATCTGTTGTTGATAAGCTTGGTGAGCTCGACGGGGTCTACGATAGTACCGTCGCGGTATACTCGCATATTGCCCGAGGCAATCTCGTCGATAAGAAGAACCTCACCGTTGTTATAGCCGAATTCGAACTTGATATCCCACAGGTCAAGACCGATGGATTTGAGGTCGTCGGCGACGATTTTGGTGATTTTCAGCGTCTTCGCCTTCATTTCCTCGAACATCTCGCGCGACATAACGCCAAGAACCTCAAGGCCCTCCGAGGTAACGAGCGGGTCGCCCTTCGCGTCGTTCTTGAAGGTGCACTCAACGTAGCCCTGAGGAATGGGAGTGCCGTCCTTGATATACTCGCCGTATCTGCGGATAAAGCTACCCGTTGCTACAAGACGGCATATAACCTCGAGTCCGCCTCCGCCCTGCGCCTTACCGAAGCACTCTGCAGGAAGAACCTCCATTGTAGCTTCGTCAAGATTAGCGCTGACGTAGTGAGTCTTGACACCCGCCTTATGAAGAAGCTCGAAATAGTAGACAGAGGTTGCAAGATTTGCCCTGCCAATGCCCTCGATAGTAAGACCGACGCTGTTTTCGCCCGGGTCAAACTTTCCGTCCTTGCCGGTGCAGTCGTCCTTAAACTTTAAGAGTACGTTGCCGTTTTCAAGAGAATAGACGTCCTTTGTTTTTCCTTCATAAAGCTTTACCATTGTGTGCTCCTCACGCTTTCTTCGGTATTAAATTTCGTTTTTATCCGACGAAAATATTTTATCATATATTTTTTTCTTTGTACACCCCTTTTTTGAAAAAAATAGGCTCATATTTTGGCGCTCCGCGGGCACGAAAATTGGATAAAAGCCACAGAACACTCATCAAATCCCGCTTATCGCTTGATTTTCATCCGAAGGTATGCTACCATATAGAAGAGAATAATATCAAGAGAGGTATATATGCAGAATACAGTAGTTATAGATTACCTTACATTCGAGCTTTCCGCAGAGGAGAACAGCTATACCGTGGTTTACTGCGAGGAGGAGGCAGATAGGGTAGTTATTCCGAAGGAAATAAACGGACTTCCCGTTATGGGAATAGGCGAGGGAGCATTCCGCGGCTGCCTTGGGCTTACCGAGGTGGTTTTCCCCGAGATAGATATAGTCGACGCGCTTGTCAGTGGACTCAGCTTTGAGATTGACGACAGCGCCTTCCGCAGATGTATTTCTCTCACCGAGGTGACAATTCCCGACGGCGTGACGAGAATAGGCTGGGCGGCATTTGCCGAGTGCTTTAACCTTCGCTCGATAACAATACCTGCCGGCACCTTCGTCTCGAGCTACGTCTTTACAAACTGCGGCAAGCTTGAGGTGGTCAGCGACCTTTCTGTGATTAGCGAGGGTGTCTTCAGCGATTGCACCGCCTTGAAGCATCTGCCTCTGGGCGCGGATGTCACCGAGATATCCGAGTCTGCGTTTGAATATTGCACATCTCTTACCGACGTGGTTATACCCGCGAGAATAAATAGAATAGAGGCTCTCGCCTTCGAGGGCTGCTACTCGCTTGAAAGCGTGCGCTTTGAGGAGCCTGAGGGCTGGTATCTTTCGTCAAGCTATCATCCTGATAAGGAGTTTCCCCTTGACCTGACAAATCCTGAGAAAAACGCGAAGGATCTCGGCAGTATGGACTTTGACGACGGCGTTATCGCGTGGTACAGGAAATAAGAAAAAGAAAAAGAGAGGACATTTCGTCCACCGATTTGTTCTCTCTTTTTTGTGCATTTGTTAGTGAAAGCTCTCCGATAGGGATATCACGCCATTGTTAACCCTGCGTTGCCGCTTATCATATTGATGCTAGAATCCCATTTCCCCGAGCTCACGGCACAGCTGTATATAAAAAGCGAAAATCCTCTCGCGCTGACTCTTTTTTGCCAGAAAATCAACGATTTGAAGATGTGATACCGAGATATCAAGGCAATCTCCGCGATAATTGCCGAATTCAGCCGACTTACCGGACACCATTCCATCGTTATCAACCTTCTCATAATGCTTATACAGAGTCATCGGAAGCCCCATAAGAAAGCAGTCCTTTCCGCGCTTTAAATTGGTGGAATAGCTCTGGCAGTACACCTTTTCGGAAAAGCAGAGCGCCTCCTCGCTTTCGTCAACGGCTCTGAGCTGCTCGCACGCCCTCATAGCATCGGGGAGCTCGTCACCGACAAGCTTATAGAAGGAATTTATGAAAAAGGCGAAGATACGCTTCATCCATAATGGTAAGGACCATATCCACGATGCGATTATTGAGCCTCTGTGAGGAGTACACAGCGTTGTCAGCGAGGCGATTTTATCCTCCATACCGAGATTTGTTATCATATATTTTGAATCAAGCCCGCCCTTTGAGTGCGCTATGATGTTAGCGCGCTCGGCGCCACTATCCTCAAGCGAGCGCAGTATGAAGTCCTTGAGCTGAGCGGCGTTTGTTTCTATCGCCCCGAAGGCATCAATGTCGGCAATATACACCGTATAGCCGTTTTCTTTTAGCACCTGTTCGATTTTTCCAAACGCTCTCATTACCCGCGATTCCTTTATTGCGAGTCCGTGGACCAGGATTATCGGGTATTTTGTCATATGTTTCACCGCCTTTTGAGCTTTGCTAAGTATATTCTTATTCTATGCTCGATTTGTCACGCTGTCAAGTCTTTTCTCATACAGACGCGGCATAGCGAGTGACTTGAAGGTAGAATAGAAAATTAAGTACGAGCGAGTTAACTCAGGCACCACAGGCAATAAAAAAGCCACCCTTACGGGTGGCTTGCCTGTGTATAAAGGTTACGAAAAAGATAATTTTTACGGTTTGCAATAAGGTTTCGAACTCAAACGTTTTTTGCAAAAGCCTTATTGATTAATATACCGTTGATTGCATATGCTGTCGCTATTATTGCAACAACGAAGAAGTATATTAGAGCCTCAAAAAACAATCTAAATATTATTGTATAAAACAAAATAGACCACATTGAAACTGATAGCGAAAGCATTATCACTGACAAAATTAAATTGTTTACTTTTAGTTTGTGTATAGTTTTTGTTTTGCCGGTTGTTTTTAAACACTTATAGCAATTAAGGTAAATAATATCAATCCATACAAAAAAGACAGTATTAAGCAACAAGGCAATTACAGGAGGTATTGCTTTATTGACAATTCCGGCAAGCACTGTAAATATCGACATCATTACAGTAACAATGAGAGAAAATACAAGTAAAAGCATTGTTATAATACACAGCTTGTTCTTTTTCATATGCTCTACTCCTTTGTTGTATTAATAGAAACGGTTCAGCCTTTCCGCGTTTATTCTATCATAAATAAAAATGCTTGCTATGCAAGGATTTCTGCGTATATTATATCATAAAATCGTCAGTTTGTCAAATGATGCATCGCCTACGGCGATATGATGCATTTGCTTCGCAAATATGATGTTGCTCCACTTCGTTTCGCAATGATGCGATGTTTGCCCCAATGTGCCGTAAGGCACACATCATTCGCGAAGCGAACATCATTAGGCTTAGCCGTCATCATTTGCCGAAGGCAAACATCATTCAAAAAACGCACCTTTGTCTTGGTAGACAAAAGTGCGTTTTTTGTTGGCAGCGGAACTAGGATTCGAACCCAGACATACAGAGTCAGAGTCTGCTGTGCTACCTTTACACAATTCCGCTATATTAAGTTTTAATGATTCAAGACATACAGAGTTTGCCGCTCGGGGTATGCTGCCCGAAGGTTGTGTCGCACTCGCGGTAGATGGAGTAACATCTCCTCGCCTGGCAATATACCGCTTGCGCGGTATGCAGAGTCTTTTGTGCTACCTTTACACAATTCCGCTAGGTTTTAACGCTCGTTTATTCTAGCACAAGAAAAAAGTTTTGTCAAGGGGTTTTTGATAATTTTTGCACTTTTTTCGGGGGATAATCAATATCCCCCGTCTTTAATTATGTAAGTATATATAGTATGTGTTAAAAGGACTGTGTTTTATCCTGTTACCCTGATTGAGGCCGCGGGCGAGTATTTTCCCTTTAATAGAAATTCCCCCCGTCATCGAGCAGAGGAAAACGGCGGTTTCCTTTAATAGAAATCCTCCTCGTCGTCGAGCAGGGTAAAGCGGCGCTTTTTCGCCTCGATATAACCTTCCTTTATCAGCCTGCTTATCTCGACAGAGAGCCCCGAGCGGTCGACCTCGAGATAATCCGCCAGCTCCTGACGGTTAAAGGGTATATCGAAGCTGCGCTTTCCCGTTTCCTTCGCCATAGAGGATAGGTAGGCCAGGAGCTTTTCGCGCGTGGTGCGCTTCGAGGTTATTTCAATTCGTCTGTGATAGCTGATGCAGTCGGTTGCGAGCGCCTTCATCAGATTATATATCAGCGTGTGGTGAAAGCCGCAGGCGTTTGAGCAGGTGTGAAGAATATGAGAGCAGCTTAAATGCATAACCACGGTAGGCTCGGTGGCAACTGCGCTCACGGGCACGTAGTCAGACTCTGCGCAGGCAAATTCCGCAAGGACAAGACCGCCCGCGCTAACCTTGGATAAAATGCTCCTTTTGCCGAAGTAGTCTATCTGCTCTATCTGCACGGCGCCTGACAGCACCACTCCTATATGTCTTGCGGCGCTCCCCTCGGCGAAGACGGTGAAGCTTTTTTCATACTCGACAACCCTCGCGCCAAGACATTCGAGCATCTTATAAAGAAAGTCCTCGTCAATTCCAAGAAAAAGCGGACATTTTTTTAAAATTTGAGAAAATTTTTTCATATTTTTCTCCTTTTGTTGAAAATTCAACAGAAATTACACTCTCATTATACTATAATGTAGCCAGAAAGGCAAGAGCAAATCTTGTTTTTGATAAAAAAGTGAGGGGAAAGGTGAAAAGAATGAAAAACACCGAAACCCGTCAGCGTGGAGGGTCGTCCGCCAAAAGCGGACTCAAGCAATGGCCCTGCAGAATAGAGCTGGTGCCAAGCGAGGCGCCCTACCTCGAGGGAGCAGGACTCCTGATAAGCGCCGCCTGCGCGGCATTCGCTCACCCCGTTTTTCATAACGAATTTATGAGGGACAGAATAAGCCTCGTGTGCTGTCCGAGGACCTCGGGAGATTTCACCGACAAGCTGTGTGAAATCCTCACCAAAAACAGAATAGAGGATATTCTGGTAGTGAGAATGGAGGTCGGGTGCTGTGAGAGGACCGAGGCTTGTGTCAGGGAAGCTCTGAAGAGGAGCGGCGAGGGAATACCCGCCCGAGTGGTAACTCTTTCCACCGACGGCAAAATAATTAAAGAAAGTATACTAAATTAAAAATAATACAATAATAGGAGAAATGAAAATGAGTAAGGTTAAGTTTTATATCTGTGAGAAGTGCGGCAATATCGTAGAGAAGGTTGAGGATTCGGGCGTTCCGGTTGTATGCTGTGGACAGAAGATGACTCCCCTTGTGGCAGGCTCTGTTGAGGCAAGCCGCGAAAAGCACATTCCCGTAGTTGAGGTGTCCGAGGGCGCGGTTAAGGTTACCGTAGGCTCTGTTCTTCACCCGATGAGCGAGGAGCACAATATCAGCTGGGTTTATCTTGAGACAGACAAGGGTGTGCAGAGAAAGCACCTTCTTCCCGACGAGGAGCCCGTTGTCAGCTTCGCTATCGCTGACGAGAAGCCCGTAGCGGTATACGCGTACTGCAATCTGCACGGTCTGTGGGTAACCTACCTGTAATTTATTTAAGAAAATTGAAAGGAAACGAAAATGAACGCTAAGGTACACGAGCTGTTGAATCAGCAGATCAACAAGGAGCTATACTCCGCTTACTTATATCTCGATTTTTCAAACTACTTTAAGGCAAGAGGTCTTGACGGCTTCGCTAACTGGTATATGATTCAGGCGCAGGAGGAGAGAGATCACGCGATGCTCTTCTACACCTACCTGCAGAACGAGAACATGCCCGTAACCCTCGAGTCAATTGACAAGCCCGACAAGCTGCTTGACAGCGATATGAACGTGCTTCGTCACGGACTTGAGCACGAGAAGCTCGTCACCTCGCTTATCAACGATATATACGAGGCGGCTTACTCTGCTCGCGATTTCCGTACTATGCAGTTCCTTGACTGGTTCGTTAAGGAGCAGGGCGAGGAGGAAACCAAAGCCAACGACCTTATCTCGAAGATGGAGCTGTTTGGCTCCGACCCCAAGGGTCTCTATATGCTTAATCAGGAGCTGGCGGCAAGAGTTTATTCTGCGCCCTCGCTCGTGCTCTGATATTTATAGCCCTCGCGGCGGCTCTCCCTCGAAAAGAGGGGAAACGGGTCTTTCCGCGAGGGCGAATGCTCTGTACAGAGAAAATGTAAGTAATTGTTGTCATAATGACAGAAAGGGACGGCTATGGAGCTCGTTTTGTTGACTGCGCTCGGAGTTGGCGGCGCGACGGTTATCGGCGCGGGAATAGGCTTTTTATTCCGCAGAATTACTCATACCTTCTCGGACATAGTCCTGTCCTTCGCGGCGGGGGTTATGCTCGCGGCGGCGGTGCTCGGGCTTGTCGTTCCGTCGCTAGAATACGGGGGCAGGCTCGCTCCTCTTGTAACGGTCACAGGAATTTTTGTCGGCGCTCTCTGCCTCAATCTCGTGGACAGGCTCGTGCCCCATCTGCATAAGCTGGCAGGTCTTGACACAGAGACGCACAACAACGGAAAGCTCGGAAAGGTATTGCTTTTCGTCACGGCGATAGCGATACATAATCTGCCTGAGGGAATTGCCGCGGGAGTCGGCTTTGGCACGGGGGACGTGTCGCAGGCGCTTCTAATTTCCGGCGGTATAGCGCTTCAGAATATACCCGAGGGTATGGTTATTATAGGTCCGCTTCTTGCCGCGGGAGTGAAGCCCGGCAGAACCTTCCTTATAGCTTCGGTAACGGGACTTATTGAGGTTGTGGGAACGCTTATCGGCTACTTCGCGGTCAGTATTTCATCGATTATTCTGCCATTCGCGCTTGCATTCGCTGGCGGCACGATGCTGTACGTTATCTCCGATGAAATGATACCCGAAACCCACTCCCACGGGCACGAAAGAGGGGCAACCTACGCGTTGCTTCTTGGCTTCTGTGTGATGCTGGTGACAGACTTTCTGCTTGGATAACAAGGGGATTTTGAAAAAGGCACTCGCGTGCCTTTTTTCTTTTGGTATATGGAAGCTCGCTTGCTATAATATCAGTTTGACAATCCGCCACGCTTGTGATAGAATATAGAAAAGCTTGTGAGAGGGGGTAGGATATGCTGTATAACAACCTTTCTGGATATTTAAGAGAAAGATACGGAAAAAGACTTAAGAAAATCTGCGTTGACGGCGGCTTCACCTGTCCAAACCGCGACGGAAGGTGCGGTGTCGGCGGTTGTATATACTGCGGTGAGCGCGGCGCGGGCGAGCATATCAATAACACCCTTTCGATAACCGAGCAGGTAAGACGGGGGCTCGAGGGTGGCACAGAGGACGACGGCTTTATCGTCTACTTCCAGAATTTCACTAACACCTACGCCCACGTGTCAATTTTAAAGCAGAGGTACAGCGCCGCCCTGATTGACAGTCGCATCAAGGTGCTCGCTATTGGAACGCGCCCTGACTGTATTGACGAGGGGGTTGTGAGGCTGATACGCTCATATATGGACAGAGTCGACGTATGGGTTGAGCTTGGACTGCAGACTTCGTCCGACAGGACGGCAGGGATTATCAACCGAGGCTACAATACCGACGTCTTCACAAGGGCGGCGACCCTGCTTTCTGAGTACGGTATTCCCTTCGTCGTGCATATGATAATAGGTCTGCCCGGCGAGAGCTATCTTGATATAGACGACACGGTTGAGGTTATTAATTCGGTCTATCCCTCGGGTGTCAAGATACACGGTATGTACGTTATGAGGGGCACGGTCCTTGCCGAGATGTACGAGAGGGGAGAGTATACCCCGCTCACGCTCGACGAATACGTTACCCTCGCCGCCAGGGCTATAACGAGGCTTCGCCCGAATATAGTTCTGCACAGAATAACGGGAGATTGCCCGAAGGGGCTGCTCGTCGCTCCCGAATGGAGCGCGGACAAAAACAGGGTTATAGCCCTGATTAACGAGAAGCTCACCGAATGGGGAGCAAGGCAGGGCTCCCTCACCGAGGGGGTATTCCCCTGGGATACGGTTGAATGACCCTTAATTAAGAATAATGAAGAATCAAGCAGTTTTTCCCCCTTTCCTGTATATAAGCCAAATAGTCCTTCTATATAGAAAACCCGTCCTCAGAGCGAGGACGGGTGATTTTTCGTTTAGTTCTCCGAATGAGGAATATCCTTGGAGTCGCAGTATGCGGCGGCGGCAGAGCCGTCGGAGCAGATAACGCGAAGCTTCGAGCAGCCGTTGAAAAGTCCCCAGCCAAATTCCTTGACGCTGTCGGGAATAACGAGGCGGGTGAGGGAGGAGCAGCCGCGGAAGGCGGTGTCGTCAATCTTGACAACGCTGTCGGGGATAATAAGCTCCTTCAGGCTCTCGCACATATAGAACGCGCCCTCGCCAATCTCGTAGACGCTATCGGGAATGTTGATTTCCTCAAGGCTCTTACAGCCGCAGAATGCCCAGTCGCTGATGGTAACCACGCTGTCGGGAATGCTGTATTCCTTGGACTCGATTTTCGGGGGATAGCAGATAAGAATAGACTTGTTCTTGTTGAAAAGAACGTTGTCAACCGCCTTGAACGAGCGGCTCTTGGGGTCAACCGTGATTTCCGAGAGGCTGTTACAGCCGCGGAAGGGTCCTGCGCCCATCGAGAAAACGGATGCGGGGATGTTGATAGAGGCGAGCGAGGTACAGTCCTTGAAGGCGTTCTTTCCTATCTTGAGAAGGCTCTCGGGAAGACGGATTTTTCTAAGCTCGATACAGCCGTTGAATACCATATCGTCAATCTTGGTTACTCTGTCGGGCACGAAGATCTCGGACAGGGATATGCAGTCTGCGAAGGAGCTCTCACCGAGTATGGTGAGCATCTCGGGAAGGTCGATATGAGCGAGCGCCTTACAGGAGTTGAAAACGCCGCCGTATATTTCTGTCATTTCGTTCTTAAGGCTTACCGATGAGAGCTGAGCGCAGTTTTCAAAGGCGCGCTCGCCGATCTCGATATCCTTGTTGTCCGCAACCATAGACTTAAGGCTGATGCAGTCGCGGAAGGTGCTCTCACCGACGAAGCTGATATTCTCGGGAAGGTGAATCTCCTCTATGCTCTTACAGCCTCTGAATGCCTCGCGGCGAATGGTGCTGACCTCGTCGCCGAGGTGTACCTTGACCAGCTTTTCGCAGTTCTTGAAGGCGCTCTCGCCGATAACCGAAACTCCGCCGGGAATGGAAATTTCGTCGCTGCCGTCCTTGCAGCTGAGGAGCACTCCGTCCTTAACCTCAAGGCTTCTCATAGTTTCCACGGGAAGTCCCGAGATAAGCTTCTGCACGTACTTGTCGAGCGAGGAGCGGGAATAGCCCTTGACGTGCTGAATATTCTCAAGAATCATCTTGAGCGCCGGGGGAATCTCCACAGTTTCGTCAAGGTACACGGGGTATATCTTCTTGTTGTTCTTGAACGCGGTGATTATCTCCATACCGCAGTATTTGGAGTTCATAGACGCCTTGGAAATGAAAAGAAGGAACGCGCTACAGCCCTCGATTTTGGTGCGGAGCTCCGCGCGGAAGTCCTCGCCTATCTCCATAGTGTCGTCGTACCAGATTCTGAATTTCTCGCGCTCTATGTGCTTTAAGAAGGTATATACCTCGTCGGTGTCAGCGTGAGAGTAGCTTATGAATATGTAGGGCTCGTTACCCTCGTAGGAAACGAGGTCGCCAAGGGTATAACCCGATACGATGTTGGTCATTTTGTTGTCGCGGTCGCTCATTTTGTACCTCCGGAAATTAAACTATAAGTGTCAGCACGCCGAGTGCCGTGAGTATGGTGGGGATCGCTATAGTAACGCCGATGCGAAGAAAATCAAGGTATCCAAACTTGTGTCCGTGCTCCTTCAGTATGCTCGACCACATAATTCCCGCCAGGGCGCCAATTGGCGTCAGGAATGCGCCTATGTTGGAGCCGATAACAGTGCTGAATACCGCCGCCCTCGTCGCCGCGGGAGCAACGCTCTCGATAATGGAGCAGAAGAGCACGCTCATAGGAATATTGTTGATGACGTTAGCCGAAAGGAAGGACAGAAGACCGTACTTAATAACGGCTGCGCTCTCACCGAGAAGCGTGGCAATGCCGGAGGTAACTCCCTTGTTCTCAAGGGTGATAACCATAACGAACATACCGATAATGAAGGGAATAAGCTGCCAGGGCGCGCGCTTGAGGCAGGCGATAAGCTCGCTCGGGCGCTGCTTTCTTACAAGCGAAATAACAAGCGAGAAAAGGAACAGCGACAGGGCGCTGACGAGCGATACCAGCCACATTTCAAGACCGATATACGAGCCGATGGCGAGCGTCACCGTGCAGACCGCGAGGTGGGCTATGCCTACGTACAGGCTGAGCTTATCCTTGATGTGCGTTTCCTCCGGCTCGCCGAGAATCGGCTCGGAGAGCTTCTTTCTGTACAGAAGATACAGGGCGAAAAAGGCAACCGTTCCCGCCGCCAGAGTGGGAAGAAGCATAACCTTGGTGTAGTCGAGGAAGTTGATGCCGTATGCCGTGGAGAGATAGATGTTGGTAGGGTTTCCTATGATAAGCATCATGCTCCAGGTGTTCGCCGCCACGAATTCGGCGGCAAGGTAGGGCATCGGGCTTATCTTGGCGTTCTTGGCGAAGTAGCAGATAAAGGGGGTGAACGAAAGTATAATAACGTCGTTCGAGGTGAAAACGGTCAGCACCGAAACGATAAGATAAAGGTACAGAAAAAGCTTTTTCTGACTTGTCTTCGCCCGTCTCAGCGTCAGGTTAGCAAGGTGACTGAAAAAGCCGAGCTCGTCGAGGAATATCGACAGAACCGTCATCGAGATGAAGAGAACGAGTATCTTTATCGGATTTATCGCCGTGTCGGCAATCAGGGCGGCGCCTGCATCGGCGGGAGCAATCTGCCCCGTGACGAGCAGAACGAGCGCTCCCAGCAGTGCTATAACCCAATAGCTGTCGAGCTTAAGCCTGCCCAGCCTGATATTAGGGAAGAACAGCACGCCCGCTATCATTGTAACGCAGGCTGTGGCGCATATGATTATTGACGGTATCATATCTCAAAGTGTCCTTTTATACCTCGGGAATTTCCACTCCCTCGGGAAGCTCGTCGGGAACAGTTCCGTTTTCTACATAGTCTATGTAGGATGAGTAGTAGGAGAGGATGATGTCGTTGAGCTGCTCGTCGGTAACCTCGTCAAGCTCGCTGTAGTTATCAACCACGTAGTCGGACATTCCGCGGACAACGTCCTCCTCAAGCTCAATGCCGTTTTCCTTGAGCGTTTCGTCCATCTTTGTGTTGACTGCGTCGCGGTATTCGTCCTCGGTTTCAAAGTCCTCTTTATCGATAGCGAGGGTCTCGTTAAGACCCGACTTGACGTTCTCATATGTTTCGGTAACACTCTCGTCAAGTCCCATAGAGTCTGCCATTATCGAGATGGACAGCTTGGTGAAAAGGGTAACGAGTCTGCCCGTTCTCGGATTTGTGTTAAGAGTGGTGATAATCGTGTCTATAACCAGCTCGCCCTCTGCATTTCTCATAACGAGCGCGTCCTGCAGAGCCTCGGTGTTACCCTCGCCGAGCATAGTCATAATGCCGTTATCTCCCATAATATAGTAGACCTCGAGCATTGTCAGAAGGTCACCCTCTATGTTCTCATAGGAGCTGTCGTGGAAGATGGAGAACGCCTCCTTGAAAAGAGAGGTGTAGGGCTCCTCGAGAGGAAAGCTGTCCATATTTTCGGTCAGGGCGGTTGACGAGCCGCGGAGTATTCCCGCGAGTATATTCGCCATATACTCGTCCTCGCTCATTTCCTCTACTATTTTTCTGAGGGTAGCCTGATGCTCGGGAGAGGGAGCCTTCCAGTCCATTCCCTTGAGCTCTGTCGCATCAAGGAATACACCTGCGAAAAGCGAAGCCTTTTCTCTCATATCGTAGCTTTCACCGTGAACCTCGGCGTGAGTGAGTCCTGCGAAAAGCGCATCTCCGCCGTTCTCGGAAATTATATCAACCACAGGGTTTTCAAACGCCTCGTCAAGATATGCGGCGTAGAAGCCCTCAACCTTTTCCTTCGATTCATCGGAGATGCTCTCGCTGACAAGAAGGTCAACCTTGATATTCTCGGCAACTCCGAGGAAGCCTGATACGGGAAGAAGAACGCATACCGCGATAACAGCACCTTGTACGATTCCCATAACGCCGCCAAGCAGCGTGGAGAAAAAGCCCTTGTGTCTGTCGACGAGTCCGAGAAGCGCTCCAAGCAGCCAATATACGAGCATAAGAACTGCCTTTGCTATGTAGAAGCAGGTGATGAATATCGCGGGAGCTACTCCGATAGCTATGAATATGCCGAGGATATACTGTATCGTCTCGGCGTCAAAGGCGTTAATGATTTCTCGGGTCTCTGCGGGGACATCGGTTGCGTACGAGGGATAAAACGTCGTGGCAAGCTCCTCAATGGTCTTGCCCTCTAAGAGCTTATCTACCACACCGGTAAGACTCACCGCGAGAAAATAAGATACGACTGCGGCAATGGCAATAGTTGCAATTCTGATTACCGTTTTTCCAAAGCCGCGCTTAAGTCCTGTGAAAAAGCCTAAAAGCATACTTAACGCTGCGAAGGCGAGTATGCCAAGCGAAATCCAACCGCCGACGGTCGCGGGCGGAATAGTAATATTGAAATTCATATAAGGCGCTCCTTATCTAAAATATTTTTACTCGGCAAATTAATAATACTACAATTTAACTCTAATGTCAATAACAGAAAAGAAAAAGAGAATTTTCAAAAAATGGAAAACAGAGAAAGCCTACCCAAAATAATACTCTCAAAGCCAACAGATGCGAAAGCGAGGGCGGAGGCGCTTATGCAAATTTTTCCTTTGATATGCTAACCTGCCCCGCTCCCGCATTTCGCAGTGCTTTTTGTTATTTTGTTGAAATTAAACAAAAAGGGGCAGTCCCAAAGGGACCGCCCACAAGATTGATTTTAGCATAGCGCGCGCTCGTTGTCAAGCGTTTTTACAAAAATAGCATTAAAACGCCACCAAAATTAACCGTTTGTACATAAGTTATAAAATTCGGTGTAGAAACACAAAAAAACTGTTTACAATCACCACAAAATCTGCTATAATAAAAGTGCGAAAGGGGAGATTCCCCGATCGAGTGGAACTCCAACTTCGCTATTCCACAGGAAAGGGCTCCCGATGGGAGCAGGTGAACGGTATGAGGATCACGATTTACGGCAAGCAGATGACCGTCAGAGAGAGTCTTAAGACGGCAGTAGAGAAGAAGCTATCAAGATTTGATAGATTTTTCGGGGAGGAAACCGAGGGATTTGTCACCTGTCGGGTTAGGAAGAATGCCAAGATAATCGAGATTACCGTTAATTACGGTGGAGTAACCTACAGGAGCGAGGATGAAAGCGACACCTTCTTAACGGCGCTGGACAGAGCTGTCGAGAGTCTTGAAAGGCAGATAAGAAAGAATAAGACCAGACTTGAAAAGCGCATGAAAAGAGATGCCTTCGCCTTAGCGGAGGAAGACAACGATGAGTACGTTGAGGAGGGTGATTTCGAAATCAGGGTTAAGACCTTCCCCTTCAAGCCGATGAGTCCTGAGGAGGCTATACTGCAGATGAATCTTCTCGGACACAGCTTCTACGCCTTTACCGACGACAAGACCGGCGAGGTCTGCGTAGTATATAAGAGGCGCGCGGGAAGCTACGGTCTTATTATCCCGGATAATTAAGCTCCTGAAAACAAGAAAAGCCGAGGATGAAGCCTCGGAGAAAGGAAGGACGGTCCAATGGCACACTTGTAATTAAGTGGCAGGCAGCCCGTTAAAATTGAATACGGGTGGGACCGAATTGAATTGAACCATCGGTACGCTTGCCATAATAAGCGTCTGTGACTGACGGCAAAACAGCATTCCGGTATAGATGATTTTCCCCATACCGTCAGCCGCTAAAAAAATAATTATATATACCGAACTCAGAAGAAAAAAGGTATGGACCAATGAGATAGTTAATTTCTTTAACGGTAAGGATGGGCAGGAGCCCCCGAAAGTCGTGATTGCGAGTAAGCTTGCTGCTTCAGGCAGATCACGGAATGATTTTTGGTACAGTCCAATGAACACCTGAATTTTTTGTAGGTAAATTCACCACTCGACTTAAAATTACTGTTATGAAAAGCCTAAAATAAATCTGAGGTCGCCGCGACGCGACAGGGGATAGTCCAAAGAATTTTCGCCCCGACAGGAATGAATCGGCAAGGAAGCCAGAGGACTAAAAGGAAAAAGCAAGAGCCAAAGATACGGATATACCCCGTCCGGAAACATGGCGCAATGAATCAACCGGTATATTCCAATGAACTAATAAGGGCAAGGCGTGTTAAATTTAATGAAATTTTACAGGCTTAAATGCAAAGAAAACTTTACAACTGAATATTTGATTACTTGATTTATTAAATCTCAACGAGATTTGCCCGTGCCGGCGATATGGCACACAAATTATGCTCGAGCTTGTGCGAGGACGCCTTTTGGTGTCCTCGCTTTTGTTTTTTTCGAAAAAATACTTTCTCTATTGAATTTGCGGGAATAATGATGTATACTGTCCTTGATAGTGACCCGTCCCGGAGGTTTATTATGAAGGATTTACTTTTTGCCTTTAATTCTGTGGCGCCGATTATATTTACCGTTGCCGTCGGATATTTTCTGAAACGCATAGGGATGATTGACGCAGCCCTTGCCAAGGCGGCTAACCGTCTGGTTTTCAGAGTGTTTCTGCCGGTTATGCTCTTTATGAACGTCTACGGCATAGACAGCCTCAGCGGAGGCAGCTACGGATATGCCATATACGCCACTCTGGCGGTTGTTCTGATTTTTCTTGTAGGAATACCCGTAGTTATGCTGCTGACTAAGGACCCGTCAAGACGGGCTGCGCTTTTGCAGGGCATTTTCCGCTCTAACTATGCTCTTATCGGTATTCCTCTTGCCGAGAGAATAGCGGGAGCTGAGGGCGCCGCGGTTGCTACCGTTTTGTCGGCTGTCACCATACCCGTGTTTAATATTCTGGCGGTAATTGCCCTCTCAATCTTCACCGAGGGGAAGAAGGGAAGCCTGAAGAATGTCCTACTCGGCATTGTGAAAAACCCCCTGATAATAAGCATCGCAGCGGGCCTTGTAGCTCTCGGTGTCAGGGCTGTTTTTGTCAGATGCGGCGTTTCCTTCCGACTGAGTGAGGTAACCAGCGTCTGGGCGACGATGAAATATCTGTCAAATATAGCGACTCCTATGGCGCTTATTGTGCTTGGCGCGCAGTTTGAGTTTTCGGCGGTATCCTCGCTGAAAAAAGAGATTATCTCGGGCACGCTTCTTCGCAGCATTATAGTGCCCCTTCTCGGACTTGGAGTAGCATATCTCGCCTTTGGCAAGAGCTTCAGCGGAGCAGAGTACGCCGCTCTCGTTGCGGTCTTCTCGACGCCCGTTGCGGTTTCCAGCGTGCCTATGGCTCAGGAGATGGGCGCGGATAGTACCCTCGCGGGACAGCTCGTTGTTTTCACCACTCTCAGCTCGGCGTTTACCGTTTTCCTCGCGTCATTTGTTCTACGCCTTCTGGGTGTGTTCTGACAGCTTGTCATTATTACCAAATCTTAGAGATTTTAACTTTTATTGTCTTATTTATCCGTCCTTGCGCTAAGCCGGGGCGGATTTTTGTTTTTTTCACTACACCAATCCTCGCGTGTATAATATTATTGAAGGTAAGCGTTTTTAATCCGGAGAGATTATATTTGTTGAAAGTGCACAAAAAGTCGAACAACTTTTTATCCGACTTAAAATGTTTTATCAAAAGATATCAAAAAATTGAAGATAAATATTGTATGTTGTCAAAAAAATCAAGGCAAAGATTTCTGGGTTGTTGTAAAATTAATTATCAATAAAAAAAGGTTTTTTTGATTATCTTTATGCAGAATATTTCTTTCAAGCAATATAAGTACATTGACCTATCGATTTTAGCGGTGCTTCTCGCCATATCGGAGGCTGTGACAACGGTTGCTACAAACAAGTGGTTTGTCGGTGTTCCGTTCGCCATATCGACCACGCTTCTTCTGACGCTGGTAGCTATGATGCGATGGAGCGGCTACGCGGCGATAATCGCGGCGCTTGGCGGTGTGGTTTTCTCGATTGCCTCTGGCGCTGACACTTCGCAGTACCTCATATATACGGTCGGCAATTTGTTTTCGCTTCTCGGTCTTTTCGTTCTTCTTCCGGTTGGAAAGGAGCGGGTACGCAGGAGCGCGCCCTGGACGCTGCTTTACTGTGCTGTGTCCTACGCTTCGCTTCAGCTCGGCAGATGGCTTGTATCCCTGATATTCGAGCTGAGCATCGGCAGTCTTCTCGTCTTTCTCACTACGGATATAATCACTCTTCTGTTCTCTGCGGTGGTGCTGCTTCTTTTGAGAAGGGTTGACGGGGTGTTTGAGGACCAGAAGCACTATCTTCTTCGTCTGGCTGAGGAAAGAGAAAAGGGCTCCTCCGAGGATTCCGGAGCCGGTGGTGCGTATTACGGCGAGGCTTTTGACGGGGAAGAATACGACGACCTGATTGAGGATGAATACACCGATTACGACGATGAGGGCGAATTCGTGGAAAAGGAGCCGTACATCGATGACTGATAACAAAGTTTTTTCAAGGAGGGCTTGCCTGTGAAAATAAAAAGTGACGACTACCTCGTATATGACGAGGCGACAGGAAAATACAGAGAGGACGCTGAGCAGGCGGTCAGGGACGACGTTGAAAAACGGCATTGGATTATCGTTCTGAGGACTGTTCTCAAGGACTGGCGACTGTATCTTATGCTCGTGCCGATGCTTCTGGTATTTTTGTTCTGGAGATACTTCCCGATGTACGAGCTGCTCGGAGCATTCAAGGTTGATGACTCGAATCTTGACGTCGCAGATCAGCTGTACGCAGGCTTCTCTTATTTCAGAGAGCTGTTCTCGGGCGCTACTTCCACTTCGCTGGAATTCTGGCGCGCCTTCAGAAACACCTTCCTTCTTTCCTTCTACGGACTCTGCTTCGGCTTCCCGATGCCGATAATCATAGCGCTTTTCTTCAACGAGATACGCTCCAACATTGCGCGCAGCGTATATCAGGTTATTACATACTTGCCCAAGTTTATGTCAACCGTCGTTATGACCACGCTTATCACGATGCTCGTGCGTCAGTCATCACTCACGATTGATATTGAGATGGGTATCATCTCGAAGTTCCTCGTCAATCTCGGTCTTATCACCGAGGAGGTCGGACACGCCGGACTTCTCAACAACCCGGGCTTCTTCCGCGGAATCTATCAGATAAGCGGAATCTGGGAAACCGCGGGATACGACAGTATAGTATTCTTCGCGGCTATTATAGCAATTTCGCCGACAAGCTACGAGGCGGCGCAGATTGACGGAGCGGGTAAGATGGCGCAGATGCGCTACGTCGTGCTCCCCAGCATTCTCTCCACCGTGATTATCATGCTTATCACGAGAATTGGCTCGCTGCTCAACGTAGGCTACGAGAAGGTGCTTCTGCTCTATAACGATAACACGTACGTCACAGCAGACGTTGTATCCACCTTTGCTCAAAGGATGGGAATGGGAACGAATCCCTCCATCGGTCTTGCCTCTGCGGCAGAAATGCTGAACAACGTAGTCGGTATGCTTCTGGTTATAGGAGCTAACACCATCGCCCGCAAGGCGTCCGACGTATCACTGTACTAAGGAGGAAGATATGAAAAGGCGACTTGAAGTATCAGAGCTTATATTCAAGATATTAAGCTACGTTTTCCTCACGGTTTTCGCTATCTGCTGTCTTTATCCCTTCTTATACGCCATTTCCGCGGCGATAAGCAGCAGAGAAGCGGTTGAATACGGTCAGGTAATACTGTTCCCCAAGGGAGTTCAGTTCCACGCATTTTCCGAGATGTTCAACAACAATATGTTCTGGAACTCCTACACGAACACTCTGTTCATCACGTTCTACGGTACTCTGTGGGCTATGGGCTTCTCCATTCTCGGAGGCTACGCCCTCTCGAAGAAGAGACTGCTGTTCAGAAAGGGCTTCAATTTCTTCCTCGTTTTCACTATGTGGTTCTCCGCAGGTATCGTTCCGCAGTATCTCAATTATCTTAACACCAAGGAAGTTTTCGATTTCATCGGCATCACGGACGACAAGTGGCTCGTCGTTATCGCTATGGGTATGCAGGCGATGAATATAATCCTTCTCCGAAACGCCTTTGAGGGAGTTCCCTCGGAGATAGAGGAGGCGGCAATAGTTGACGGAGCTACCGAGATGCAGGTGCTCGGCAGAGTATATCTTCCTATGTGTAAGTCCACTATCGCGACAGTCGCGCTGTTCTTCGCTATCTCGCGCTGGAACGGTTACTTCTGGGCGCGCCAGATGATCACCAACTCCAACGAGCATCCTCTGCAGGTATTTATCAGACTTAAGCTCGAGGAGCTGCAGGACTCGGAGTTCCTGACAGGCTGGGATAAGCCGTACTCCGCAGACTCGGTTATCTACGCGCTTATCGTATGCTCCATTATCCCCATTCTCGTTATTTATCCCTTCATTCAGAAGTATTTCGCCAAGGGCGTGAATATGGGCGGCGTTAAGGAATAAGACGCCGTAACACAGGTTATTATTGCGCAGGACGCTTAATAATAAAAAATATTTTATCAGGAGGAAACCCCCATGAAAAAGAGTAGAATACTCGCGCTTCTACTTGTGCTTTGCATGCTTGTATCTGTAATTACAGCCTGCAAGCCAAAACCAACTCCCGATCCCGATCCCACACCCACCCCCAATCCCGAGCTGAAGCTCGAATATGCGGAGGGCACAGTTCTCCGTATGGCAACCGGTTATAACAACAAGAAGACCGGTCTGTTCTTCGACGCAGAAGTTGCAGGCGAGGGCATCAAGCTTGCTGACGGCGTGACCTATCACTCCGGCGACCTCAAGCCCACCTGGGTTGAGGTACAGAATCAGCTCAAGGTAGCATTTGAGAACAAATACCAGGGCAAGAGCGCTACAGAAGAGTACAAGTTCTGGCAGGAAAAGCTTAATGAGGTTGATATGGTGAGCGGTACCGCATCTCAGCTTTCTGAGGCAGGCGTAGCCGGCAAGCTTATCAACATCGCTGAGTACCTTGACTATATGCCTAACTTCAAGGCATACCTTGAGGCTAACCCCATCGTTCGCCTCTCCATCACAGGTGACACCTCTAACGGTGCTATCTACTTCTCCCCCTACTTCGACGGTGTTAACGACATCGAGCGTATGCCCCTTATGCGTGTTGACTGGGTTGAAAAGCTCCTCAACGGCGAGGGCGAGTTCACCGCAGAGGCTTCCAAGAATCTTGCTGCAGCAAGCTACACCCCCTATATGCCCACCACCGGAACAGTAGAGGTTGACGTAGTTAAGGCTGACGGCTCGGGAACCGAAAAGGTTACCAAGAACTACACCGCGGCAGGCAATATCGTTAAGGTTATGAACGACGCTCTCGCAGCAGGCACCGTTACCGGTGTTGAGGCTGTTAATATGCTTCGCGACTACATCGACGACGCGTACAACGGATACTACGGAACCAACCGCGCTGACCTCTTCGTTGGCCAGAACGCTGCTTGGGACGCAGACGAGCTCGTAGCTCTTCTTCGTTGCGTAGTTGCTAACCCCCAGACTCTCAACGGCAAGGATTCCATTCAGGGCTTGTTCTCCAGAGAGGATAGCAACAACCAGAGAAGGATTGATATGTTCCGCTTCGCAGGAACTCTGTTCGGCGTTCGCGGACTTGAGTCCAGACAGGATTATCTCTACATAGGCACCGACGGCAATCTCCACGATGCTCGTCAGGAGGCTGATACCTACGTTGCTCTTGAGAGAATGAACGCTATGGTTAAAGAGGGCCTTATCGCTCAGTCCTTTGTTGAAAATGAGGCTAACTCCACCGACAAGATGCTCGAGCTTGACCTTGGCTTTATGCACTACGACTACAACCAGACCCAGACCGTATATAACGAGACCAAGCTTAACAAGATAAAGCTTGAGGACGTCACGTTTGTTGATTCAGACCTTGGCGAGAAGTATATGGAAGTTATGGTTCCCGGTGCACACTGGTTTGACGGCACCGAGGGCGGCGTATATATGAGATTTACCGAGTCCTGGAGATCTGTTAAGACCGACGGTTGGGGCATCTCCAAGGCAGGCGTTGGCGACGATACCAACAAGCTCAACGCAGCTCTTGCTCTTATCGACTTCGCATACAGCCAGAAGGGACAGATTCTTATGTCCTACGGTCCCGACGCCTTCATCAAGACTAAGGCTGACGGCTCTTACGTAACCTTCGACTTCAACGGTCAGCAGATGCCCGTTATCGCAGACGCTACCTACGAGGAGCTTTGGACCCTTGCAAGCGGTAACTACACCAACTACGCTCGTATGTACCTCGGCTCCACTCTCTCCTTTGTGAAGAGCCAGGCGTTTGAGTATCAGTGCACTCACAAGGTTGGTAAGGAAGGCGCGGCTAAGATATCCAGAGCTATCGCTCTTGGCACTATCAAGCATCCCGAGCTTGCTATCACCGAGAATCCCTGGTACACCTCCGTTCCCACCGTTCTTCCCAACACCAAGGCGGAGAATGATACCATAGGCGACTTCACGGAGCTCACCTCCAGCGGTAAGTTCTCGCAGTCCAAGCCTCCCGCAACCAATATCTTCGTTGACATCATTACCGACGGATATTCGGGCGACGGCACAGCAGACAGAGCTTCTATGCTCAACACCGTTAAGGATACCTGGGGCGGCAGCGCATACCTTGCTCTCAAGGAGCGCGCTTGGGACAGACTCGTTAAGTACTACGAGGACCTCAATAAGTAATATCTTACAAGATTTCGTATTTCTGAATTCACCGAGCGGTGAATAAGTCGGGGGGAGCTCCCGCTCCCCCTTGACTGAAAAAAGCCATGCCGTCTGGCATAGGACGGCAATTTACAGCCGTATGGCACGGAGATAAACGATGTATAAGAAACAAATGTTATTCCAGCGCATCATATGCTACGCCCTACTTATCGCGGCGGTGCTCGTGTTCGTATATTCTCTCGGCATTATGACCAACCTCTACGATGCGCTTTATCTTTATTCCGAGGACCCCGAAAATCCCGTAGTACAGGGAGCGGAGGTTTATATTCATATGCAGCCCTTCAACAGGCAGCTTACAGCCGCGGGAATAGCGCTTATTCTCTCCGCGGTAGCTCTCTTCGTGACGAATACTCACAAGAGGAGAAAATATTACATAGGAAATTACGTTACGGTTGATATAAACGCGGTGTTGACCGTGGTTACGTCCGTATGGGCGCTTATCAACGTTGCTGAATATAAAGAGGCGTTTTTGAAAGTTGATTTCGAGGCGCTAAAGGCAGAATCCCAAATCTTCAAGACATTGTATACAGAGTCGACCTTCTGGTTTGATATAAGCGTTCCAGTGTTCGCTATTCTTCTTCTGGTTACCGCTCTCAGTATCGGAAACCTGGTCTTCAAGATTCTGCTTATGCGCGGCGAGAAGAGATTGCTCGAGCAGTCGGGGCAGATTTCCACGGAGGTGACTGAGTGATGACAAATGCTAATGTGAATTTAAAGCACGACAGAATGCGTTTTATCAAGAACAAGACCTCTGCCAATCTTGCCCTTCTCGGCATTGTTTTCAACGTGCTCTACTTCGTCAGCATTTATTCCTCTGACGTCGGAAACTACTATTACAAGGCAGAAATAGGCATATCCGTTGTATATAATCTGCTTTTCCTGCTTATTACCTTCCTCTCTTCCGAGGGAGTTAAGAGCTACAAGCTCTCGTATTCGTATATACTCATCGGCGTGGGCGCTATGCAGATTGTCAGAATATTCAAGATACCGCTTGAGGCGGTCAGGGCTGTGATTACCGTATCGGGCGCAGAGGAGGCTGTTATGTCAGGCAGGCAGTTTGCCTACGTCACGGTAATGCTCACACTCTCTGCCGTGTGCTGTATCGCGGGCGGTATTATAGGCGTTATTCGCACGGGTACGCTTGAGGCGTACAACAAATCACTCGCCGAGGGCGAAAAGAACTAAAGAAAGGCGCGGGTCATAATATGGCTTCCTTGAGCTTAAAAAACCTAAATAAAATATATGACAACAACGTGCAGGCGGTCTTTGACTTCAACCTTGACGTCGAGGACGGAGAGCTTATAGTTCTTGTCGGTCCGTCCGGCTGTGGAAAGTCCACGACGCTTCGTATGGTTGCGGGTCTTGAGGATATCACCACAGGACAGCTTATCATTGACGGCAAGGACGTTACGAGAATGCCTCCTAAGGACAGGGATATCGCGATGGTGTTCCAGAACTATGCGCTCTACGCTCACATGACGGTGTATGAGAATATGGCGTTCTCCCTGACTCTCAGAAAGGAGAATCCGCTCGTTATACACGAAAAGGTTATGGCGGCGGCGGAGATTCTCGGACTTACCGACCAGCTTAACAAAAAGCCGAGGCAGCTCTCGGGCGGTCAGCGTCAGCGTGTCGCGATGGGACGCGCTATCGTCAGAAAGCCGAAGGTTTTCCTCTTCGACGAGCCGCTCTCCAACCTTGACGCCAAGCTCAGAGGCGCCACAAGACGAGAGATACTTCTTCTGCATAAGCGCCTTGGCGCGACTATGCTCTATGTTACGCACGACCAGACCGAGGCTCTGACTCTCGCTGACAGAATAGTGTGTATGTCTATGGGCTACGTACAGCAGGTCGGCACGCCGCTCGAGCTGTACGATAATCCCGCTAATGTATTCGTTGCGAGCTTTATAGGACTTCCGCCTATGAATTTCTTCGACGCGACCGTCGGGGAGGATAAGCTCACGCTTGAGGGCGGAGTGAACGTTCCTCTTACCGACTCGGAGAGGGAGAGCCTGTCGGCTTACGCCGGAAAAACCGTTACCCTCGGTGTCCGTCCTGAGAATATAGAGCTCGGCGAGGACGCACAGCTGGTTGTCACCAACTGCGAAAACCTCGGATACAACACCCTTGTCCACGGTCACATCAACGGACACAAGACGACAGCTAAGCTCCGCGGCTGGTTTGAATACAAGCAGGGTGACGTAGTCGGAGTTTCCTTTGCCAGAAAGCATTTCTTTGATAAGAAAACGACTAACGCTATAAGATAAGGAGCCCGGAATGAATAAAGTTAAAGCTGTATTAATAAAATTTGGCTCCTGGTTGAAGGAGAGGGCTCGCCGCCTGATTGTATTTCTTAAAAAGAGCCCCGAGATGATACCGATAACCTCGCTCGTCGTGTCCTTTCTCGTGTATTCTCTGAATCTTACCGATATATCGGACACAACGGCGAAGATATACGGATCCTTTATGGGACTTTGCTCCTTCGTCACTATGCTCTTTATGATTCTTTCCTTCGTATGTATGCTCAGCGCGTTCCCGAAGAGAAAAAAGCCGAACGCTCTGATGATAGTGCTGATGATGGCTATGTACGCTGTGGTTATAGCTGCCGACGTGCTTTATTATATCCGAATAGAAAACGCGCTTACCAGAGCCGAAAGCCCCATTAAGCTCACCGAGAGCACGATGTATATCTGGTCGGCTCAGAACGTTGTAGTTATTCATATCATCACCGTAGTTATAACGATGGCTCTCGTTCTTCTTGAGCCGCTTATCGCAAAGCTTCTCAGGAAAATCAATACCACCGTTGAGCTCGAGGATAGCGCTACGATGGAGGAAATCGAGCTTTCCGAGGACGAATAAGAAACGAAATGGCAAAAAAACAAAAAAATACCAACTCCGCACCAAAGAGCAACGGAAGCGACAGAAAAAACAACCCGTACGCATTGAATACCGACGCGGTTGACAGGCTGGTCACGGCGGATGAAAAAAGCTATCCGAAGCTCACGATAGAAAACGACCCGAGAAAAAAGTACAAGGGTGGATTTCTTGACAGAGTACCGACCTGGATTAAGGCGCTTTTTATGAAGTTCTGGTTCAACGGCGCGGTATGCTTCTTCATCTTTTGGGGACTCGGTATGTATATTAAGAGCATGGCGGATATGATTATAATCCTCGCCGTCGTTCTCGGTATGGTGACCGATATACTCGTCAATAACGCCTTCCGCTTCTTCGCTACGGTTGAGGGCTCGCTCGACGGGTGGATGATGTTCCCGAAAAAACGATTTATTAACTTCTTTTTGAATATAATCTACGCCTTCGCCGTGCTCCTGTGCGTTATATGGATATACAACGTTGTCAACGTGTTGCTGAATAATATCAGCGGCACCGAGGGCGAGATAAAGCTGGGTGTAGAGCCGATACTCTTCGGCGTGTTCTACGTTGTCGTCGATATGTGTCTGATTTCAATAAAAAATATGGTAGTCAGCATTGTCAGCGATGCGAAAAAGAAAAACGGAATTGACTGATTATGTTAAACATACTTTTCACAACCTCGACCTCTGCCGCATTTGAGTGGCAGGGAAACGAGCCCTATTATACCGAGCGCGAATACACGGTTTTCCTTGACGGCGAGGTCGCCCACAGAGGTAACACCAACGTCTTTTCGCTTTTTGGTCTTGTGCCGGGAAGAGAATACACCCTGACGGCTGACTGTATGGAGGGCGAGCTTCGCTTTTCCACTCTTACTGAGTCGGCGGCTGTAAGCGTTCGCGATTTCGGCGCTGTCGGTGACGGCGCGACCGACGATACCGTGGCTATACAGACCGCGGTTAACTGTATGCCAAGGGGAGCAAGACTGATATTCCCCGAGGGAACCTATCTCACGTCACCCATATGCCTGAAGAGCCATATTACCATCGATATCCCCGAGGGAGCGGTGCTTCTCGGCCACACCGAAAAATGCCGCTATCCCATTATTCCCGGAAAGCTCACCGATGCTGTGAGCGGCGACGAGGTGCACTTCGGAAGCTGGGAGGGCAACGCCGTGCCTATGCACCAGGCTCTGCTCTTCGCAGAGTACGCAGAGGATATAACCATCGTCGGAAGGGGCAGAGTTGACGGCAACGCAGAGGCGGCAGGCTGGTGGATAGACGTCAAGAGCTATCCCGTGGGCAGACCGAGGCTGATGTTCTTCAACAGATGCGAGAGTGTGAGAGTGCACGGAATCCACGCCTGCAACTCGGCGTCCTGGCAGATGCACCCGTATTTCAGCCGCAGGGTTGATTTCGTGGATATGTTCATTTCAGCGCCCAAGGACAGCCCTAATACCGACGCTATCGACCCGGAGGCGTGCGATGAGGTTAACATCATTGGCTGCAGGTTCAGCGTTGGTGACGACTGTATCGCTATAAAGTCAGGAAAGATTGAAATTGGCAGGAAATTCAAAACACCCGCCAACCGACATACTATAAGAAACTGCCTCATGCAGTTCGGACACGGAGCCGTCACGCTTGGCAGTGAGATGGCAGGCGGAGTTACTAACCTCACGGTTAACCGCTGTGTGTTTATCGCCACCGACCGCGGTCTCAGAATCAAGACTCGCAGGGGAAGGGGCAAGGACGCCGTTATTGACGGCGTAGTATTTGAAAATATTAAGATGGACGGTGTTCTCACCCCCATCGTTATCAATATGTGGTACAACTGCTGTGACCCCGACAGAAACAGCGAGTACGTATGGTCAAGAGAGCATTTGCCCGTTGACGAGAGGACTCCCTATCTCGGAAGCTTCACCTTCAGAAATATGGAGTGCCTTAACTGTCAGGCGGCGGCGTGCTACTGCGATGGCTTGCCCGAGATGCCCATAGGCGAGATTACCCTCGAGGGTATAAAATTCACCTTCGCCGAGGACGCTGAGCCGTCGAAGCCGGCTATGCGTGAATTTATGGAGCCTATGTGTCGGGCGGGAATGTACTTCGACAACGTCGGAAAACTCACGGTCAAGGACGTTACGCTCGAGGGCGTGGTTGGCGACGAGCTTATCGCGAGCCACATAGGAGAGCTTGTCAGAAAATAATCCCGGGAGATTATATGTATAGAAAAATCGACGCTTATATAGACGGGCTTATGCGTCTGTCGACACCCGATATGCCGATGTGGAACATAGAGAGCATAAGGGGAGGAAAGAAGCCGCACTGGAATTACATAGACGGCTGTATGATAACCTCGCTTATAGCTATCGGTGAAATAACGGGGGATAAGAGATACTTCGAGTTCTCAGAGAGCTTTATCGACTACTACGTGTCCGAGGACGGAAGCATTCTTGGCTACGATATAGAGAAGTACAACCTCGACGATATCAACGAGGGCAGAGTTCTTTTCCCACTTTATCACCGCACGGGCAAGGAGAAGTACCGCCTTGCTATTGAAAAGCAGCGCGCTCATCTTCTCTCACAACCCAGAACGGTAACGGGAAGCTTCTGGCATAAGCTCATATATCCAAACCAGGTATGGCTTGACGGAATATATATGGCGCAGGTTTTCTCCGCGCTGTATGCAAGGGAGCTCGGAGGCTCTGACTACTCTGACCTTCTTTCTCAGATAAGAAACGTCAGAAAGTATATGAAGGACGAGAAAACCGGACTGTACTACCACGGAATAGACTATTCCAAGAGTATATTCTGGGCGGACAAGGAAACGGGGCTTTCAAAGAACTTCTGGCTCCGCTCTATCGGATGGTTTTCGGTTGCCCTGGCAGATATAATTGAGATATGCGACATCCCCGAGGTTAAGGCGGAGCTTTCGGAGATTTTCTCCGAGCTTATGCACAGCGTCCTGAAATACAGGGACGGGGAAAGCGGAATGTATTGGCAGGTTGTGGACTGCCCGGGAAAAGAGGGAAATTACCTCGAAACCAGCGGCTCGTCAATGCTCGCCTATTCGATGCTCAAGGGCGCGAGGCTTGGCGTGCTTTCTCCCGAGTTTTCAAGGCTCGGAAGAGAAACCTTTGACGGAATACTTGAAAAATACCTGACGGTGAGCGAGGACGGAGAGCTGGTGCTCGGCGGCATCTGCCTTGTGGCAGGTCTCGGACCCGAGAACAACACCCGCCGCGACGGCTCGTATGAGTACTATATCTCAGAGCCCGTGGTCGAAAACGATGCCAAGGGAGTTGCTCCCTTCGTACTGTGCTATACCGAGATTTTAAGACAGGGAAAATAATATGAGGCTTATGATACGTGCTCACGACCTTGGTGTCAGGGGAGAGCGTGAGATAGCAGCCGCGGCGCGCGCCCTCGGTCTTGACGGAGTGCAGCTCGTGGTCTATAAGGCTGTTGACGATGTGAAATATGAGCAGGGCTCGATAACGAAAGAGAGAGCGGAAAAGATAGCTTGCGCGCTTTCCGAGGGGGGTGTCGGGGTTGCGCTTATCGGCGCGTACTTCAATCCCGTGCATCCGAACAGAGAAAAGGCGGAGCGGGGAATAAGAATCTTCGAGGAATATCTTTCTATGTGCTCCTCTCTTGGCTGTGACACGGTAGGCAGTGAAACGGGCTCTTATATGGGCGACCCCTGGGGCTATCACCCCGGCAACCTGACAGACGAGGCTTTTGATAGAGTCGTAGAGGTCTTCTCGGGTCTTGCCGAGGTGGCAGAAGGATACGGAGCTAATATAGCCGTCGAGGGCGCGTACAATCACGTCTGCTCAACACCCAAAAGGCTCGCGGAATGTGTCGCGCGTATCGGCAGAGAAAACGTAAGAGTCATATTTGACCTTTATAACTACCTCAATATAGAAAATCACGGAAGAGCATACGAAATACTCGACGAAGGGCTTGAGCTTTTCGGAGAGAAAATAACGCTCTTTCATATAAAAGACTATACAGTCGATGGCGACAGACTGTCGCAGTGCGGAGTAGGCAAGGGTATTCTCGACTACAAGAGAATAATAGCGAAAATCTTCAGGCACAACCCCAATGCCACCCTCGTTTTAGAGGGCACGGTCGGTGAGGATATAGCCTACTCTGTCAGACATCTTGGAAAAATAATCAGCGAAACAGAAAACACTCTAGCATAGAAAAGGGTAAGGAGTATACTATGGCATACCTTTCTTTAAAAGAAATCAATAAGATTTATCCCAACGGCTTCCACGCCGTGCACGATTTCAACCTCGATATCGAAAAGGGTGAATTTATAGTCCTGGTCGGACCGTCCGGATGCGGAAAGTCCACGACGCTTAGAATGATAGCGGGACTTGAAAACATCAGCAAGGGAGAGTTCTACATAGACGGCAAGCTCGCCAATGAAAAGAGCCCGAGAGATCGCGGTATAGCGATGGTATTCCAGTCCTACGCCCTGTATCCTCATATGTCGGTGTACGATAACCTCGCCTTCGGACTCTCCTTGCAGGGAATTGACGATGAAATCATCGACGAAAGAGTGCAGAATATCGCGCGCATACTCGGTCTTACCGATTATCTTGACAGAAAGCCGAGACAGCTCTCGGGCGGTCAGCGCCAGCGTGTTGCGGTAGGCCGCGCTATAATCAGAAAGGTGGGAGTGTTCTTAATGGACGAGCCGCTCTCCAACCTCGATGCGAAGCAGAGGGTTACGATGCGCTCGGAGATTACAGACATTCACAGAAAGGTCGGCGCAACCACGGTGTACGTCACTCACGACCAGACCGAGGCTATGACGATGGCAGACAGGATAGTGGTTATGAAGGGCGGCTACGTACAGCAGGTAGGTACACCCTACGAGCTCTACTTCAACCCCGTCAATATGTTCGTCGCGGGCTTTATCGGCGAGCCGCCTATGAATTTCATCAGCTCACCTGTGACGGATGGAAAAATGACCGTCGGCAACAAGGACATTGAGCTCTCGGGAGTTCTTTCCGAGGAAGTGATAAAGGCGTATGAGGGAAAGGAGCTGGTTCTTGGCTTCCGTCCGGAGTCTATTCTGCTTGGCGAGAGGGAGAATGCGCTGAGCTTTGAGGCAGAGGTACAGCTTACCGAGCTTCTCGGCGATAACACCAACGTCTACGTCACACTCGGAAATGATAGCCCGATACTCAAGGTAGACCCCCACGATACTCCGAAGGTTGACAGCACCGTTACCTTCTCTATACCCCTTGAGTCAGCCTATTTCTTCGACAAGGAAACCGAGCTCGTTATCAGAAAGACGAACTGATAATATCAAAATCAGCTAAAATATCAAAGGAGAGATGCCGCGGCATCTCTCCTTTTTCTGTATTGGGTCGGACTGTGGAAATATTAATCCTGCAGCTCCTTGTTAAAAGTTGAAGTAATTCTTCGCGTTGTAGTATGCGATATCGCTGACTATCTCGCCGAGCAGCTCGTAGTCCTCGGGGAATTCTCCGTCTTCAACCCAGCCGCCGATAAGGTTGCAGAGTATGCGTCTGAAATACTCGTGACGGGGGTAGGAAACGAAGGAGCGGCTGTCTGTCAGCATACCGACGAAGCGGGAGAGCATACCGAGGTTGGCAAGCGAGGTCATCTGCGCTACCATTCCGTCGCGCTGATCGTTGAACCACCAGCCCGAGCCAAACTGAATTTTGCCCGCCACTGAGCCGTCCTGGAAATTGCCGAGCATAGTGCCGAGCACGTAGTTGTCCTTGGGATTGAGGGTGTAGAGTATAGTCTTGGGAAGCGAGCTTGAATATGCGAGATTGTCGAGGAATGCCGACAGCTTTTCGGCTATGGCGAGGTCGTTGATGGAGTCAAAGCCCGTGTCTGCTCCGAGCTTTTCGTACATTCTCCTGTTATTGTTTCTGAGAGCGCCGATATGAAGCTGCATTGTCCAGCCAAGACGAGTGTATTCTACCGCGCAGATGCGAAGCATCTCGGTCTTGAAGGCGTCGATTTCGGCATCGGAGAGCGCCTCGCCCGCCAGCCTCTTGTTAAACGCCGCCTCAGCATCTCCGATAGCGAAGGGCACGTACTCGAGCGCGTGGTCGGAAAGTCGGCAGCCGTACGAGTTGAAGTATGCGATTCTTTCCTTAATCCACTCGACAAGCTCGGAGTAGCTTCCGACACCGATAGACTCGATATAGGGAAGGAAGGTTTCCTTGCCAATCTCCACAGCCTTGTCCGGACGGAAGGTTGGAAGGATTTTGGTGGAAAAGTCACGAAGCGCCTCGTGGTACTCGAGTGTGTCGGCGGGGTCGTCGGTGGTGCAGATAATCTCAACGCCCGAGCGCTTAATAAGATTCTTAGCAGAAAACTCGTCCTTAGCGAGAAGGGCGTTGCATTTTTCCCATATCATAGGAGCGGTTTTTTCGGAAAGAAGCTCGTCAATTCCAAAAAATCTCTTGAGCTCGAGGTGCGTCCAATGATACAGCGGGTTGCCGATAAGATATGGCATCGTGCGGGCGAATGCGAGAAACTTCTCATACTCGTCGGCGCCGCCTGTTATATACTCCTCGTCGATGCCGTTGGTACGCATCTGGCGCCACTTGTAGTGGTCGCCGCCGAGGAAAAGGTCGTAGGCGTTTCTGAACTTGTAGTCCTCGGCTATCATCGTGGGGGAGAGGTGACAGTGGTAGTCAATGATGGGAAGGTCCTTGATAATGGCGTACAGCTTTCTTGACGCCTCGGTTTTCAGCATAAAATTATCGTTTATGAAGCTCATAGTGTTACTCCGTCCTTGAATATTGATATTTCTCTGTAGCCGTTTTCCTCGTTTCTGGTTTGTCTGCCCTCGGCTACCTCGATAACGTACTCGAACAGCTCATCGGTGAGGGGATTTCCGTCAAGCGTGGGTGATGCGTCAAAGTCTATCCAGCCGCTCTTTCTCTGTGCGAGCGAGTGGTTGGTTGCGATTTTAACCGTGGGAACCGCGCTTCCTACCGGTGTTCCTCTGCCTGTGGTGAAAAGAATTATATGCACTCCCGCCGCCATAAGATTGGTTATAGCAACGATGTCGTTTCCGGGACCGTTAAGCAGCGACAGACCGCACTTGGTCAGCGTGTCTCCGTAGTCAAGCACGTCCACCACCTTGGACAGACCGCCCTTCTGCACGCATCCGAGCGACTTCTCCTCAAGGGTGGTTATTCCGCCCTTCTTGTTTCCGGGAGAGGGATTTTCATAGATAACCTGCCCGTGCCTTGTGTAGTAGTCCTTGAAATTGTTGATAAGCGAAACCGTCTTATCAAATACCTCGCGGCTCTCGCATCTCTGCATCAGAAGATGCTCCGCGCCAAACATCTCGGGCACCTCGGTAAGTACACAGCTTCCGCCCATAGCTATAAGCTTATCGGACAATCTTCCGACGAGGGGATTGGCTGTAATTCCGCTGTATCCGTCGCTTCCACCGCACTTCAGTCCGAGCTTCAGCTTGGAAACGGGAACTGCCTGTCTTTCAAAGCCCTTGGCATACTCCTGAAGCTCGCGCACTATTCTTATTCCCTCGGCAACGTCGTCCTCGACGTCCTGAGTGTTGAGAAAGCGCACTCTTTTTGGGTTATATTCTCCAAGGAACTCCTTGAAGAGCTCTATATTGTTGTTTTCACAGCCGAGACCGAGCACCAGAACGCCCGCGGCGTTGGGGTGACGAACCATTCCCTTGAGAATAGTCTGGGTTATTTTCTGGTCATCTCCCAGCTGTGAGCAGCCAAAGGGGTGGGGAAACGCCAGCGCCCCCGTTGCCTCTGCAATCCTTTCGGAAACCTTGTTGACACAGCCGACGGTGTTGACAATCCACACGTCGTTTCGTATGCCGACCTCACCGTTCTCGCGTACGTAGCCAAGGAAGGTGCGCTCGGTGCGTTCCTCGGGGATATCGTGGAAGCGCGGCTCGTAGACGTACTCGAGGTTTCCCGACAGATTGGTTTTCATATTGTGGGTGTGCACGTGCTCGCCCGCCTTGATATCACAGATCGCGTGACCTATGGGGTTGCCGTATTTTATAATATTTTCGCCCGCCGCGATATCTCTCAGCGCGTGCTTGTGACCGCTTTCGAGATTTACCTCGACGTTGTCAAGTCTGTTTATCTGCATTCTCCAACCTCGCTTTCAAGAAAGGAAATATCCTCACCCCAAAGAGCTGCGTTGGCAAGTATATCGTGTATGCCGTGCGTCCTTATGAACTCGACAACCTCGGGCGCGTCGTCAGGCTCGCCGACCTTGTAGAACTCAATAAGTCTGGCGAGAGAGAAAACGAGTGTCTTCGGCGTTTTGCCAAAGCGCCTGATATACTCAAGGATAGAGGGAAGAACCCTTACCTTGAACTTGCTCACAGAGTTGAGAGCGATGCTCGACAGATAGTGCTTGATATAAGGATTGCCAAATCGGTCGATAACGCTGTTGGCATAGCTGACAAGCTCCTCTCTCGGCAGGTCGAGTGTGGGAATGATTTCATCGAATACGCACGCCTCGACGTGAGCCTTCATTTCGGGGCTGTCGATACAGCTCTTCACCGTGTCATAACCCGAAAGCAGAGCGTGCGGGACGAGCGAGGTGTGCGCTCCGTTAAGTATGCGAACCTTCCTTGTGCGGTACATCTCCAGCTTGTCGCGCGTTACTATAACGTTGAGTCCTGCGGACGAGAAGGGGAGCTCGCTATCAAGGTCAATATCGGTTTCGATAACCCACAGGTGGAAGAACTCGGAGGTGTTGACCATATTGTCCTCGTATCCGAGATTGAGCTCCTCGCCCCTCGGGTATCCGGTATTTATTCTGTCAACAAGCGTGTTGGTGAAAACGTTTTTCTCATTTATCCAACGGATAAATCCGTCGCCAAGCTCCCAGAGCCTCGCATATTCGAGCACGCATCTTTTGAGATTGTCACCGTTTCTGTCAATAAGCTCGCAGGGCAGAAAAATAAAGCCGTCAAGATCCAGCTCGTACCTGTGCAGAAGGAGCAGAGTCAGCTTCGCGGGAAAGCTCTTGGGCGGAGCGTCGGTAATTTTGTCATCCTCAGAGAAGACTATTCCCGACTCGGTGGTGTTTGATACGATAAAACGAAAATCGGGGTTTTCTGCAAGCGCCAAATACCTGTCGAACTCCTCATAGGGCTTGATACACTCAGAAATAACGTCGACAACCGTACTCTCGACGCCCTCTTTTCCTCTGACAAGGTGGGTATAGACACAATTCTGGGCGCTTAGCATATCGCACATACCGTTTTCGATAGGCTGAACCACTATGACGTTGCCCGAAAAGGCACCATTATCATTTATTTTTTGGAGCATCCAGTCAAAAAATCCGCGAAGGAAGCCGCCCTCGCCAAATTGAATAACCTTATTGGGCCTTACAGCTTTTTTAAAGCTCATAGTCAATCTCCTTTGTTTTAAAGTCGTTATGCGGGACGGATTACCCAAAGGGTAATCACACTACCCCTGCATATTTATTGTATATCAAATTAGCAAGTGGCCGCCTTAAAAATATTAACAGATTTTTAGTGAATTTCTTGATTTTTTTGATATAGTGTGCTAAAATGAAGAAAAAACCGGAGGGCGGTATGAAAGAGGCTATAAAAAACGGTGTCGACGGGTATTATTTTGACCGAGCCAGCTCAAGACGCGGGAGTGAATCAAACCAGCATTATCACACGGGCTTTGAGATATACTATATGAAGGAGGGCAGGTGCCGTTATTTCATAGACGACCGCTCCTACGACGTAATTTCGGGCGACGTTATCGTTATTCCTATGGGAGTAATACACCGCACCAACTACGGAAGTCAGCCGCACTCAAGGCTCCTTATCAACTTCACCGAGGAGTTTATACCCGAGAGTGTCAGGGGCAGAATAGGGGAGCTCGAGCATTTATACCGCACCTCGGAGATCACCGCGAGAATCGAGGATATACTGCTCCGCATCGAGCGCGAATGCACAGAGCATGATGACGAAATGACCGTTGATGCCCTGAGATGCTACACGGGTGAAATTTTTTTCCTTCTTCTCAGGAGCAAAATCTCGCACGAGGAGGCGAAGGGAAACAACGCTTTAGTCGAGCAGGTGGTTAAATATATTCAGAGAAACTATATGCACGAAATAAGGCTATCACAGGTTGCGCGTATGCTCTCGGTCAGCGCGGAGCACCTGTCGCGCCTTTTCAAGAAAAGCACGGGCTTTGGATTTAACGAATACGTCACGCTCGTCAGGCTTCAGAAGGCGGAATATATGCTGAAAAACGAGCCCGGAAGGTCCATTTCCGAGGTAGCGTACGCCTGCGGCTTCAATGACGGAAACTACTTTTCGTACAAGTTCAAGCAGGTCTACGGAATCCCACCCACAAGGGTGCGCGGAACGGACAACCGGAGTGAGAATTAAGTGACAACTATAATTTACATTTCACCTTGTGCGAGGCGTCGTCTGGCGCCTCGCTTTTCTTGTTCTTTTGGAGAGAGACCATATTTAAAATAAATATAAAAAAATATTTTATATATTTTATACAATAATATTGAAAGTTCGGGAAGAATATGGTATACTGTGTACAGATAGTACGAGCTTTGCTCGACGTGGAGCGCGACTATAATAAAGGAGGAATGAGTTATGAAATTAAACTCTTCAAGAAAGCTGTTATCCCTGATGCTCGTTTTGTGTCTGGCGGTGCTCGTTGTACCCGTTCTGACGCTGAATGCGCGCGCGGAGGATAAGGTTTACACTATGACCGCTGACGACATTGCGGCGTTCGCTGCAGGCGCGAAGGCAGACGGTGACGTTGAGGCGGTTGGAACAGATGGATATTTCAATGTTTTTTACAGCGAGAAAACTAAGGTTGACGCAAGCGCTAAGAGCTTTGAAGATGGCGTTAGCGTTACTAACCGTATCAGCTGGGGCGGAAACACTGATATTGGCGAGCTTGTGAAGAACGCGATACAGATTAAGACTGAGGGACCCGCTACCCTTAAGATCTGGTTCGTATCGGGCGGCGATGACCGTGAGGTTGCGATCTTTGGCCCTACCGGTAGCGTTGTTGCGCAGACCGCTATCGGAACCGTTAAAAACTCACTTTACATAGCCGAGCTTGAAATTGCCGAGGCAGGCACCTATTACATAGGTAACGTCGGCGGCAACAACAATTACTACAAGCTCGAGGTTACGGAAAAGGCGGCTGAAGCGCCCGCTCCTACCGAAATCGTCTACACTCTCGACACCACGCTCGACCTTCCCGCAATGGCGCAGGGAGTTAAGGCTGATGGTGACGTTGAGGCGGCAGGAACCGAAAACTTCTTTAACATATATTACAGCTCTAAGACAAAGATTGACTCAAGCTCGAAGACCTTCGACGATGGATACGCAGGCGCACAGCGTCTGAACTTCGGCGGCAAGGCGCAGATTGGCGAAACTACCAAGAATGATATTCAGTTCACCACCGAGGGCGCGGCTACCGTCAAGATCTGGTGGGTACAGGGCGGTGACGACCACCGTCAGATGGGTCTGTTTGGTGCAGACGGCACTCTTATCACACAGACCGAGGGCGAGTATGTTAAGAACTCTCCCTATATGTCTACTCTCGAGATAGCTGAGGCAGGCACATACTTCCTCGGCGGCGTCACCAATAATAACAACTTCTATAAGGTTGAAGTTACAGTGCTCGGCAGCGGCACTCCCGAAAAGCCTGCAAGAGCAGATTGGGCGACCGTTGCGGCTCCTGTGATTAATTCGATTACAGTGGACGAGAAGGACGATGGAAATCTCAAGGTTGCAGTTTCCGCTCTCGTTGGCTACGACGGAGCAGACGAGGTTGTTGTCGCTATGCTTGACGCTGAGGGCAACGAGCTTGCAACCAAGCGCTCCATCGCGGAGAAGGGCGAGCATACTCTCACCTTCACTCCCACAGCGTCCGGTACTTATACGTTCGTCGCTACCCTCAGCAGAGAGGGCGAGCAGGATAAGACCTCGGCACCCCTTTCGAGCGAGTTCGTATATCCTCTCGGAAATCCCATTCTTATCAGCGCTACCTCCAAGGGCGCGGGCAAGGTAGAGGTTATCTTCTCCGCAGTCAAGGAAGCAGAGGGCTACCACATCTACATCGACGGCGCGAAGGTTGCTGAAACCACCAATACTACCTGTATGGTAGAGGGTCTTACCGTTGGTTCTGTCGTTGAGGTCAAGGTCTATGCTATAAGGGGTACAGAGCAGGTTGAGTGTGCTTCTGCTCTTAATTGCACCGTTACTCAGGAGGCAAGACAGACCTGGGGCTTCACAGTATACGGCCCCTCCACCAACATCAGCAACAACGGCTACACAGGCTCGGTTAACGACGACGGACGGGTTACCGTATTCTCCGAGGGCGGCAAGGGCAAGATTCAGCCTACCTCCGTGGACGGTCTTGCCTTCTACTACACTGCAGTTCCCACAGAGTACAACTTCACTCTGCGCGCGACTGTCACCGTTGACAGCTGGACGTTCTCCAACGGTCAGGAGGGCTTCGGCCTTATGGCTACCGACCGCCTTGGAATAAGCGGAAATACTGCTGACTTCTGGAACAACTCCTACCTCGTAGGCTCTACTAAGATAGAGTACAGATACGACTCCGAGTTTGGAACCATCTACGACATTTCGGACCCTGCAGCTATCAGCTTTCCCAAGTACTCAATGAAGCAGGGACTTGGTATCGTTGAGAGAACGGGTGTCAACAAGGAAAACCTTGCAATGTTCGAGGCTAACGACACCAATACTATCAACACCTACTTCTCAAGCATCACCAAGACCTTCGAGACCACCGCGGGCTACTACGGCTATGAGGCGGGAACCTATAACGTTATCGGTAACGCTACCGGTACGGTTCAGGGTACTCTTGACGATTTCCTTATGACCACCTTCGTTCTGGAAATCCAGAAGAATAACACGGGTTACTTCCTCTCCTACTATGACACAGAGGGCAACCTTATCGCTCGCGAGAAGTTCTACGAGCCCGAGGCGCTGAGCCAGCTCGACGAGGATAACGTATACGTAGGCTTCTTCGCTTCCCGTAACGCTCGTGCGACCTTCTCCAATATTCACTTCGATACTATTCTTGCCTCCGAGGATGCTCCCGCAGAGGAAAGACCTATCGAGTACATCGTCCCCACCGTTTCTATCGTATCTCCCACCGTTACCACAGAGCTTGGCTACAGAGTAGAGGTTGACACCAACGTTAACGGTACTCTCAAGGTTTCTCTTAACGGTAAGGTTCTCGTTGAGGGCGTTGAGGTTAAGGGACTTGTCAGATATTTGCTTGAAGTAACTCTTGACAGCTACGGTGAGAATAATCTCGTCGTAACCTTCACTCCCGATCCCGATCAGGATCTTGGCGAGTATACCGAGCTTGCGACAACGCAGAACCAGTCGCAGTCGATCACCATTATGGCGAATAAGGGCTTCTATCACAACAAGGTTGTATACGTATCTCCCACGGGTCTTCCCAACGGTAACGGTACGAAGGAATATCCTCTCGATATCTACACCGCGGTTGACAACGCTATTCCCGGCCAGACCATAGTAATTATGGAGGGCACTTACCGCCTTATCAAGACTGTCAGAATCCAGCGCGGAATGGACGGAACTGCAGAGGAGCCTGTCAGAATGATAGCAGATCCCGAGGCTAAGACCAGACCCGTGTTTGATTTCCAGGGTGAGTGCGCAGGATTTGTACACGGCGGTGACTATTGGTACTTCTACGGCTTTGACGTAACCCGCTCTGCAGATATGCAGAAGGGCTTCCAGGTTTCGGGTAACCACAACACCCTTGACCAGATCAACACCTACTACAACGGTAACACCGGTATACAGATCAGCCGTTATACAGGCACCGATCTGTTCCCCGATTGGCCCAGCTATAACCTGATTCTCAACTGTACGTCCTACTGCAACTATGACGCAGGCTTTGAGGATGCTGACGGCTTTGCCGCTAAGCTCACCTGTGGCGAGGGTAACGTATTCGACGGATGCGTAGCGTATAACAACGCTGACGACGGATGGGACCTGTACGCGAAGGTTGAAACAGGCTCTATCGGCGCTGTCGTTATCAGAAACTGCGTAGCGTATGCCAACGGCTACGTTCCCGGCATCGAAGGCAAGACCGGCAACGGTAACGGCTTCAAGATGGGCGGCTCGAGCCTCTCCGGTAAGCACCAGCTCATCAACTCCTACGCGTTCTACAATCTCGCGAAGGGTATTGACTCCAACTCCTGCCCCGACGTTACAGTTCACAACTCCATCAGCTATAACAACGGCTCCTATAACGTTGCCTTCTACACTAACGCGGGCGCGAATACCGCCTTCGTTGCTGACGGAATTATCTCCTTCAAGGATGCTGATATTACAAATCAGGTTCCCGGCGGCTTGCTTGACAGAGGCGAGCAGCTCAAGGGTAAGGGCACTCAGGTAACGGCGGATTACAACAACGCGACCACATACTACTGGAACGGTACCGCTTGTCAGAATGCCGCAGGCACAACTCTTACAGCAGATATATTCGAGAGCCTTGAGTTCAAGGGTATAAAGAGAAAAGCTGACGGTACAATAGATATGCAGGGCTTCCTTCTTCTTACCGAGAGCGCTCCTGAGGATGCAGGCGCGAGACCCGACGGAGAAGCATCTGCTGACAACAGCACTCTTCCCGAGGACCTCGCTCACGACTTCAGCAGTGGCTGGCACACTCACGACAACGATCTTCACTGGCGCGAGTGCGAGTGCGGCTTCAAGACCGATATGGGTGAGCACGAGTATGAGTACGTTATCGACCAGATGCCCACCGAGTTTGTCACAGGCTGGAAGCACAGAGAGTGTAAGGTATGCGGAAAGCAGGGACCGAAGATCGAAATGTACTACGATGAGATAGCTCCTACTCCCGAGCCCGAGCCCGAGCCTGAGACTCCCGACGAGCCTGTCGACGAGCCCAAGGGACTGCCCGCAGTAGCGATAGTATTTATCGTTCTTGGTAGCATCGTAGCTCTTGGCGGCGGCGGATTCCTTGCTTGGAAGTTCCTTCTTCCCAAGTTCAGAAAGTAATTTAACCCACAAGCTATAGCTTTAACTTGCGCGGCTGAGAAATCAGCCGCGCTTTCTCTTGCAAATTTTGCGAAGCTGTGATAAAATGAAAGAAAAACGTCCCCTGTGCGAAAATATTCTTCGTTTGGAGTAATATTATTGTAGGGGTGGAGATAATCTACCCGAAAATAAGGATCTGATATGAAAAAAAGTTTTTTATTTAGTGTGTTTTTATTAGTCGCGATTTTCCTCTCTCTTTTTAACAGCTACGCCCATGCTGAAAACACCGAGCCCGTGGAGTCGGGGGAGGTTGAAATTGAATACTACGGCAGAGCGGCGCTTTCCGAGCTTGAGGGGGCAGAGGAGTATCTTTTTGCCTATGACGCTATCACCGCGGGAATAGAAAACGCCGAGGCGGAGATTGACGTCTACAACGGGAAAAGAGCACTCTCGGTTGACGAGCTGACGATGGTTTTTGAGGTGTACAGACGTGACAGAGCAGATCACTTCTGGCTTGGAAACGCTTATTCGGTTATGAGAAACTCCAAGGGAGACGCCTTGGCGCTTGCCCCGAGCTATCTATACGAGGGACAGGCGCTTATCGCTGCCAGAAATGAGTATGACAGGGCGGTCTCGGAGATACTGGCAGGTATAAATCCCGAGTGGTCGGAGTTTGAAAGGGAGCTATATATCCACGATTATCTGGCGGGCGAGATTACCTATACAGAGGCGGAAAATGCGCACAACTCCTTTGGCGCCATAGTCGAGGGTAAGGCGGTCTGCGAGGGCTACGCAGAGGCGTTTCAGTATCTGTGCCAGAGGGTAGGAATACAGTCATTTATAGCTATAGGCAGCTCAGTTAATCCCTCTACGTCATCACCGGAGGGACACGCCTGGAATTACGTCAGAATAGACGGAAAATACTATCAGGTTGATCTCACCTGGAACGATCAGGGAGAAAAGCTGTATCACGCATACTTCAACGTTACGGATGAGGAAATCTCCAAAGACCACGATACCACTGAAGTGGCTTTTCCCCTACCCGTGTGTGATTCTGTGGAAAAAAACTATTTCACAGTGATGGGCGGTAGGATAAGCGCTCCCTTTTCCGTCTCGGAGGTAGCGGCGCTTTTCGACCAAAAAACCCACACCGCATCGGTATATACTGTTGACGTCTATGATTTCACCGGATGGTTTGAACGCAACGCCAGCTCCATCGTTTTAAGTCTTGGAATCGTTGGCTCGTTCAGATACGGTTATTCGGTTATGGGGTGTGAGGTCAGGCTTGAGCTTCTAACCTGTAAGCATCTGCGTATGGAGCGTGTTCCCGAGCTTCAGCCCACCTGCACCGAAAAGGGAAACCTGTCCTATTATATCTGCGAGTGCGGAGCAAAATTCAACGACATCTTTGCTACAAAACGAATAACCGATATGGCAGAGGTTACCTTATATCCGACAGGACACCTGTTCGACGAGGAGATTGTCGATGAGGAGCATATAAGATATGAGGGTGATTGTAACACCAAGAGGAGCTATTGGTATGATTGCTCGCGTTGTGACGTTATAGCGAAGGATGACAAGGAAGGGGAATCTTATTATTATACGGTTGGCGGATTCTGTCACTCTGTTGAGGAGGGATTTGGCTATAAGGACGAGGAGGGACACGCACGAAAATGCTCAGTCCTCGGCTGTACCTATCACGAGGAAATATTCCCCCACACCCCCGACAGAGAGGCGACCGACGACACACCATCGGTTTGCACGGAATGCGGATATATTATTACCCCTGCGAAAAACCATACGGAGCACACGCCAAGGGAGCCTTGGGAGATGGACGTCGACGGACATTGGCACGCCTGCTCCGGCTGTGAGGGGCAGAGGCTTGAATACTCCGAGCACTCCGATAAGGACGGTGACGCGTTATGCGATGCCTGCGGAGCTCCTTATACAAATAACGAGGCGGAAAATCCAATTAAGCTGACGATAACCGAGCAGGGAATTGTTATCCTTGCGGTCCTTGCCGTAGCTGTGGCTGTGGCTGTGGCTGTCGGTCTTATAAAGGCTCTCCGCAGGTACAATTAATGCCTCCCCGTGTGAATTTAACGGCGGAAATAAGAAAAAAGCTTGAATGCCGACAAATATCGGCCGGAGAATAAAATGACACTGGATTCGGTAAAGGAAAAAATACTTTCGGTAATTCTTGGGCACGCTGTGGCGGATGCCGTCGGTGTACCGGCAGAATTTAAGCCTCGCTCGCATTTTAATTTGAACCCTGTGACTGATATGACGGGCTACGGCACGCACAATATGCCTCTGGGATGCTATTCGGACGATACGAGCATGAGCATAGCCGCGCTTGACGTGCTGAAAAGCGGTAGCACGGATTATATCGCTATAATGGATAACTTAGTTGATTGGGTATACAGTGACAAGTACACCGCGACGGGCGTTACCTTTGACGTTGGTGGCAGCTGTATGAGCGCCATTTCAGCATACAAATATTCTGACAGAAAAAGCGCCTTTGGACACGCCCCCATATCCGAGAGGTCGAACGGAAACGGATCCTTGATGAGAATACACCCATTCGTTCTGTATTATTATTTTACCTCAGGCGAGCTTGTCCCGCATATCAGTGATATTGAAAAGGCGTCTATGTTGACACACCCACACCCACGCTCGCTTGTCGGCTGCGGAATATACGCCTTCGTCCTGTGGGCGCTCCTTGACAGACCCGAGAGAGCGTCCGTATACCGCGGTCTAACTATGGCGAGGGAGTATTACCGTGACAGCGAGGAATATCACACCTACAGGCGTCTTTTTGAGGAAATAGGAGACCCGGAGCGTGAGCTGCCCGAGGTCGATGCTATTGAGAGCTCGGGTTACGTGGTTCATTCTCTGGAGGCGGCTATATGGTGCCTGCTTCGCGCGGGTGGCTATCGTGAGTGCGTTCTTTCGGCGGTAAATCTTGGCGAGGATACCGATACGGTTGCCGCTATCGCGGGAGGCTTAGCCGGAGCGCTGTTTGGACTTGAGTCGATACCTGACGCTTGGCGCGCGGGACTTATCGGGGGCGAAAAAATCGAGGCAATGTGTCGCGACGCCGCGGTAATTTGGTGTGAAAACAGGGACTAATGACAACAATTATATACATATTTCAATGAAAAAGAGCCTTATCCCTCGTTTTAAGAAGGAGCCTCGGCTCTTTTTATTTTATCCCAGCATAACGTCAAGCAGCATCATTAGGGCGAAGCCTGTGACTATGCCCATGGTTGAGAAATAGGGCTTCGCATCCTTGTTCTTCTGGCACTCGGGGATAAGCTCGTGCACCGCGACGAGTATCATTGCTCCCGCGGCGAAGGCGAGTGCGTAGGGTAGAATAGCCTCTACGTAGACTACCAAGAGAGCCCCCAGCACGCCTGCCACAGGCTCAACCATTCCCGATGCCTGGCCGTAGATAAAGCTCCTTCTTCTTGAGAAGCCCTCGCGCCTGAGCGGGAGCGACACCGCCGCCCCCTCGGGAAAGTTTTGCAGTCCGATTCCCAGAGCTATCGTCACGGCTCCCGAGATTTCCTCGGCAGAAAACGAGCCGTTTTTCAGAGCACCAAAGGCAACTCCGACCGCCAGACCCTCGGGTATATTATGAAGCGTGATTGATAAAATCAGCATTACTATTCTTGAAATCCGCGAGCCGCCCGCCTCTTTATTCTCCGTCAGCCTTGCTCGAGTGCGGGTAACTATTTTATCGCTACCCCACATGAATATTGCTCCGAGAAGAAAGCCTATCGTTACCACCAGATACGCGGGCATTCGTGAATGTATCTCAGCTCGCTCAATCGCGGGCTGTAAGAGTGACCAGAAGCTCGCCGCTATCATCACTCCCGAGGCAAATCCCAGGAGCAGATTCAAGAGCTCGGGTCTTGGCGACTTGAAAAATACGACAGCTCCCGCGCCCAGAGCGGTGAGCAACCAGGTGCCGAGCGTCGCGATAAGCGCCATTAAAACGTATTTATCCATCCTTACCTCCTATTACAGTATATTTTTGTCGAGATAAGTTGTGTATGGTTTTTTAGGATATTGAATAATGTATTTTCTTGTTGTATAATGAAAATAAAAAATCGTTTAAAACGATTTTTAAGAAAACTATATAGGTGACTTGATGAAAAACAAAATGAAAAGCAGACTGAAAAGGGAGTGGCAGGAATATAAGCTTCTCCTGCGCTCTATACCCGCCCCTGTGGTGACGCTCTTCGTAGTGAGCGTTATATGTATGAACCTTTTGGCGAATAAAACACTCCTCAAGCTCGAATGGATAGCGCTCGACGGTGGATTTCTGATTTCCTGGCTGTCATTTATGTGTATGGATATTATCACCAAGCGCTTTGGACCGAAGGCGTCAAACAGCATTTCGCTTCTTGCCTCGGGAATCAATCTTCTTACCTGTCTTATCTTCTTCGTTGCCGCCGCCATACCCTCGAATGCAGGCGACTATACGGTTTTTGACAGCATTTTCGGCGGTACCTGGTTCATTCTTCTTGGCAGCACGGTGGCGTTTCTTGCATCTGCGCTTATCAACAACACCCTGAACTATCTTGTGGGCAAGGCTTTCAGGAAAAACCCCGACGGACGCTTAGCATACGCTACGAGGACCTACGTGTCGACCTTTATAGGACAGTTTTTCGATAACTTCATTTTCTCGGTTATAGTGTTCGTCCTATTCGCTCCTGTGTTCTGGAACGGTTTTTCCTGGACGCTGCTCCAATGCGCGACCTGCGCTCTGGCGGGGGCTATTGCCGAGGTTATTATGGAAATAGCCTTTTCGCCCATAGGCTACCGCATCACGAAAAGATGGCAGAGAGAGTCTGTCGGGGCGGAGTATCTTGAATTTGTTGAGAAGGAGAAGGAAGAATGAAGGTGTTAGTTACGGGAAGCTCGCAGGGAATAGGCAGGGCTATCGCAGAAAGGTTTCTTTCCCAGGGGCACACAGTATACGGAATTGACAGGCAGGAAGGCGGGATTGTGAGCGAGCGCTATACCCACTTTCAGTGCGACGTGCGCGACAGGGAAGGTCTGCCCGAGCTGTCGGGGATAGAAATACTTATCAATAACGCGGGAACGCAGAACGAGGACGATATAGATATCAACCTCAAGGCGCTTATCTATATCACCGAGAAATACGGAGTACAGCCCGCGATACGCTCGATACTCAATATAGGCTCCGCTAGCGCTCATACGGGCGCGGAGTTTCCCGAGTATTGCGCGAGCAAGGGCGGAGTTCTCGCTTATACCAAAAACGTGGCGCTCAGGGTTGCTCGGTTTGGCGCGACCTGCAACAGTCTTGACCCGGGCGGAGTCTTCACCCCTCTTAACGAGTGCGTGACAAGCGACCCGGAGCTCTTCGCCGAGATAATGAATGAAACGCCCCTCAGAAGATGGGCGAGCTCCGAGGAGATTGCCGATTGGGCGTATTTTCTCACGGTGACGAATAAATTCTGCACGGGGCAGAGCATACTCGTCGACGGCGGAGAATCAATAAATTTTCACTTCGTGTGGAAGGAAGATTAAGGAGAGCTTATGAGCGGTTCAATAGGTATAAGGCTGACCCGTGCGAAGAAAAGCTATGATCTTGGCGCCTCGAAGTTTTTTGGCGCGCCGACGGTGCCACGCGCGTGGGACGGCGAGTTTTTTGAGGACGAGATATTTCTGTGTCAGATAAGGCTATCGGATATTGCCGAGCTCGACCGGGAAAACAGGCTCCCTCACACAGGGTATCTCTCGGTCTTTTTGTCGACGGGCACAGATGAGCTTGTGCCTATCGTCAGATATTTTGACGGCGAGCCCGAGCTTGCCCTTTCCGACTTCAATAAGCAGGTCGAGGGCTACGAGAGCTTTAACGACGCCTACCTTGCGGAGTTTTTCTCTGCCGAGGAGGACTATGACGGAACGAGGCTTTTCGGTATTCCGAGTGGCTGGTGCTACGATGAGGAGCCACCCAGCCTCCTTTTGCAGTATGACCCGCTGGATAACGAAACGGGCTTTCTCGATTATATGGACGGATATTTGTACCTTTTCTTCGGCGAGGACACAAATGACCTCTCAAAGATTAGCTTAATGGAGGATTTCAGCTGATGAGACTTTTCTTTAGCGCTCTGACAAAATACCTTTTTGGGCTTTTGCTCGTGGGAGCGCTCATTTTTCTCCCTGCGGGAAGCCTCACCTTTTTTAACGGCTGGCTGTTCATCTGTCTGCTCTTCGTGCCGATGCTCTTTCTTGGAGCCTTCCTTTTGATAAAGCGTCCCGACCTTCTTGAAAAAAGGCTCAGCGCCAAGGAATCGGAGGGCGCTCAGAAGGGAGTTGTCGCCCTGTCTGCCATTATGTTCGTTGGCGGATTTGTCGTAGCGGGGCTTGACTTCCGCTTCGGCTGGTCGAGAGTTCCCACCTGGGCGGTGATTGTCGCGTCGGTTATACTGCTTGTTTCATACGGCTTGTACGCCGAGGTTATGAGAGAAAACGCGTATCTTTCAAGAACGGTAGAAATACAGGAAAATCAGAAAATAATTGACACGGGGCTATACGGAATTGTCCGTCACCCGATGTATGCCGTCACCCTGTGGCTGTTTTTTGGCTATACCCTTGGTGCTTGGCTCGCTGTGGTCGCTTTGCTGCTTCGCCCCATACGTTATACTCCTCGTGGTCAGGATAATCAACGAGGAAAAGGTCTTAGATGCAGGGCTTGTCGGATATACCAAGTATAAGAAAAAAGTCAGATACAGGCTGATACCCTTTATCTGGTGATGTGCCACCCAGTGTATGTTTTTAAAAAATTTTAAAAATAAGTAACCTTTTATATGTTTTCTCCGTCTATAAGGATAGACGAGTATAATTTTGATTAGATAGAGAAAAAAGCAGGTGACAGAGAAGTGATACATTATATGAAGCTTAACCCGAAGCCCTTTTCAATGATTGCCGAGGGGAGAAAAACTATTGAGCTGAGGCTCTACGACGAGAAAAGACAAGGGATTTCGCTCGGCGATGCTATTGTTTTCAAGAATACCGAAAACGAAAATGAGGTCATATCTTGCACGGTTAAAGGGCTGCATATCTTCCCGAGCTTTGATTTGTTATATAAATCCTTGCCGCTTGATAAGTGCGGCTATCTTCCCGAGGAAATTGCATTTGCTTCACCCGGGGATATGGAGCTCTACTATCCCGAGGATGAGCAGAAAAAATACGGTGTTGTCGGAATAGAGCTTGAGCTCGATAACCCTATTGTCAGATAAGGAATGTACAATGAAAAACAATTTTACCAAGGAAGATATTAAAAACAGCGTTGAGTATCAGTGGAGAAAAAACTCTATCGCGTGGCTTCTCGGCATTTGGGCGGTTATAGCGGTTGTGATGCTTTTCGCAACTCTTGCCGGAAGTCTTGGCGATATCAAATACATAGGTCTTAGCCTTCGGATCTGGCTCATAGTAATGGCGATATACAGCACAGCACTTCTGCCCTTCGCGGTGTTTTATTTTTATAAAATGATTTACCTCTTGAAGCACTACACGGAGTTTAATTCGTATGAGGTCGTGCTCGACAGGGTTTCCACCTCGTATGCTTATAAGGGCGCTGTGTACTACACAGTTACCTTCAATGACTCGGGAGCTTCAATACAGGTAAGCACCAATCCCTACTTTTCAAGCGGTATATTTGCAAGGTTCACCCTTGAGGATTATAACAACGAAAGGGTCGTTGGCTTATACGATAGTCAGATGGATAAGTTCTATATCATTAGGAAAGTAGATTAATTCAAAAAAGGAGGATACCAAAATGAAGAAAATTATAGCCCTGCTCGTCATTGTCATAACCACATTTTCGCTGTCCTCCTGCTTTCTGTTTGGAGGCGTTACCACCCATCCCGATATGGTTGAATACACCGAGAGAGAGGTTTTGGAGGTAGCGGAACAAAAATACGGCGTTGCCGAGTGGATATTTTTCGGTATGGAGCTTCGCGGCGAAGCAGGTTATGATACCGAAGGCGCCTTCAAGGTTGATTTATACGACGAGCAGTTTGGTACGGAATTTGTTGGTGGCGACAATATTGAGAAGGCTTTTTCCTCCTTTGCAGGTAAGAACGGAAATCACGATGTACAAGGTATGTACTCCAGTTTTCTCTGCTGTGTTGCTCTTGGTGAGCGCGCCGACGGCTCTCTGAAATTCGTTTATTATAACACCAATATACACAAGGATGCGAAAATTTTCGACACGGTAGGCGCATCGGATTACACCTTCGAGGTGTTGCCCACGGAGATTACAAGCGAGCTTTTAACAGTTGATTCAAGATGGACGGCTATGCAGCTGTTCCTCAACGATTTCAAGAACGGACTCATCCCTGCAGGCTTCGTTTATTCGGGCGAGCGTTTAATAACACGGCGCTACGAAACATCCTACAGCTACGTTGAGCTTGAGTTTTATAAGGAAAATGGCGAGGTCGTTTACGATATATACTATACGAAGGACGAAAAAAAGCCCCGCGAAAGACGCCTCGTCTATTCCACCTCCGACCGCTACGGTGTGATATACAACTACTACGGGCTTGATAAGTCTGAGTATTTCGATATTACAACGACTGTAACACAGAGCACCGAGCAGGAAAGCTGTATGTCATTGAAGGCCCATGTCGAAGCGAAGGAGATAGAGGGAAAGGTACTGTACTCGAGGCTTTTATACTCGGCAGAATACTACGTCAAAAAGGACAAGGGCCCCGTTTTGCACGGCACAGCGAGTGAAACGGTGACGGATAAGCTAGAGTTTGAGTGCGGCTGGATGCTGGATAAGATTGACGGTATAGACCATGCGGAAACGGCGAAATTCTACCTTTCACACTTCTATATCTTCTATGAAAAGAACGCAGAAGCCGAATAAAAGGAGGCAACGGTAATGAGAAAAACGCTTGCAACATTGTTGTTGCTCTCTCTTATTCTTTGCTTATTGTCAGGCTGTAACGGAATCGGCAATTATTACAGAATAGACGTGACGGGCGATAAGGACTCGCTGATGAAGCCGATTAAGTCGCACTATCAAGTAGGAGCGACGGTTGAAATAAAAGCGCATCCGGTTACCGACGTATCGTTACACGTATTTGTTAATGGCGAGGAAATTCCGATGATTCATTTTGATTCGGATTATTGGGGCTTTGAGTTCGTAATGCCTGAAGAAAACGTCACTGTTCACTTAACGTACGATAATTTTTACGGAAAAGAGGAATACGTTTTTGACGATCTGTGCTCTCTCAATTTTTTGATGAGTGAAATCACTAAGGTTTCGGTAAGAACGACAGATTATAGGGAGAAATACAGCTTTATTGAAACCCGATACTCCTCTTGTCAGGGTGATATTGATAATTTCAAGGAGATAATTGAAGAAAAGCTGATAAAAGCAGATAACAACGTTGCTTCCGACGCTATCTGTGGGGGCGAATACAGCTTCTATTATGACACCGAATCTCACGGAGAAAGGGCAGAAACGCTTAGATTTAATGATAACTTCTTCACTTGGAGCGATTTTTCAAGCTGGCAGGCATTTAAGTTCGAGGATGAAAATTACGTTTTGCCTACAATAGAAAATCCCGATCTTATAACCTACTCATTCAGATATGACGGTCGAAGCAGTGACGTCAGAAGATATGATGACGAATCCTTTTCGATTGATTTCTTCGGTATTGGATCGGTAGAGTTTATTCCATACGAGGGAGAACCGATTGAAGCAAGCTTACCGTTTTATTTGGACAGCGGATACGGAAAAATCAATCTGTTGAGCCCGACGGTTTTCGAGCTTAACGGTGAGTGCTATGAAATTATTTCCGGCGCGGAAACCTGGGCATACAAATACTGCAACTTGGGAGGAAAATAATGAAAAAAATATTGTTTTTATTACTTACTGTTCTGTTAGCGGCTTCGCTATTCTCCTGCTCCACCCCTATCTATCCGGGATTGCCGGATATAAGCGAAGATCCGATGAAAGGCATCGAGATTTACTGTTGGCAGGACGGCGGCGAATGGAAATGCGGCGGCACGGTTGGCACGAATAGGATGAAAACCGACGAGGAAATCCGCGCCCTGCAGGTCGTTACAATTCCCGAGATGAAAAGAATTCTCGAACGAAAGGGACTCACCGATTGCTTTGTTGTTCGGCTCGTTGACCTTTCGGGCGACGAGGTTGTATACCTTGACTTCGAGGAAAACCTTACGCAGATTACAACGCTTGAAATGCAATTAGGCAGAGAAGAATGAAAGGGAGTATCAGATGAAAAGAATACTGGCTTTAGTCCTGATAATAACACTTTGCTTATTCGCTCTTGTTTCCTGTGATTTATTCCCGGAAAAGAAGAGGGTGAGCTGTAAGGAGTATAAAAACTGCGCCGTTTTCACTCTCGATTATTTTGAAGGCTCATATTCAGTTGAGCTTTCTCGCACGGGCCTTGGCGAGGGCGCGATTTATTATCAGATAAACCTTGAGCACGGTCGGCTGACTGTGAATTACAAGGACGCAGGCTTTATTCACAGCGAGCAGCCTCTTGGTGATTTTACCGCAGATGACGAAATGCCGATTATCAGCTCGGGCGGATATATAGAGGGCGACAAGATTGAGATTTCCTTTGGAACATTAAGCCCCGTTAAGGGTGAAATCATTATCGCCTTTACCGAGGATGCGCTGAACGATGCTCTGGAAAGCACGCAGCACGAGCATACTATTACATATGTTTCCGCCGGCGAGGCAGGACATTTTGAAAACTATACGTGCGGATGCCCCCACGACCACGGAGCTGTACCGCATTATGATGAAGATATTGATCTCATCTGCGATGCTTGCGGATATGATATGAACGCAGATTACCCACCCCTCGTAGATGAAACCGTTTCCTTGGCGCAATTTGCAAGCTGGCTCACCGAGCTTAACGCTGAAAGCGTTGCCGAGATTAAAACCACATTTGAATACGTAGGAGTTGCACCCGGCACACTCAAGGATATAAGCAGAACAACCGACAAAACAGTGATTGCAGATGTTCTTGAAAAATATGCGAGCGTGGAAATGAGACCTGTTGCTCCTGAAGAAACCTACATAGACGGCGGAAGTGCGTTTACGATAGAGTTTACACTCACAGATGGAACGGTAAAGCAACTTCATTTTAACAACGGCTTCTACGCATACGGATTAGATGAGATCGATATATCCGCGCTCCGCTATTTTGAATTGTGTTCTATTCCTACGCTGAAAGACTATGATAACGTCACAAAATCCAACGGATTTATTACCTACATAGGCACAGGCGAGGTATATGACAAGGACAACAATCTTGTATGCGAAATTCCCATAGACGAGCTTGAATTTGATTATGATTTGGATTTGGATTTGCCCGATCTTCCGCCCTATGATTTGGCTATAAGGACTGAGTTTGGTGACCTTAAATTTATCGCGCCCGATATATTCTATATGGAAACCGGTGAAGCGTGTGTTCTCGTCGGTAAAAACCTAGACGAATTGATTGCTTACGCCACCTCTGCCGAATAATCCTTAACGATGAATGACGAGGAATGGCTGTACGAGAATTTAAAAGCTGCGTACAAGGCAGGTGAAACGGTAACTGTAAAGATAGAAATGGCTATTGACCTCGGGTGTGTTTTCCTTGTTAACGGCAATGATATAGCTGACTGCCAAGATGTTGACGGACTGTATTGGGAATTCACATTTACAATGCCGGCGTGCAACGTTGAGATTGATTTTAAGACCTACGACGGATTTTTGCCTGATTGGAACTATGGTATATTGATTGAAAGCTATTGGAAGCAAAACCTTGATGCTGATTACGTTTATATTGAAAATTATTACGGTGAGTTTTCGGGCGGCGCAATTGTAGCAATGATAGCATCAGGAGCTTATGACGACGCTGTTTGGGAAGAAACGATTGGCGATACAACCATACGCTATAACAACGGAAATTGCATTCTCGTTCTTTACGAGGGAGAATTTCATACGCTTACCGCCGCGTATGAAAACGGATATCTTTCTTTGAATGATATAGAAGCTATCTCTGACTTGCAAAAAGAATATTATCCATATTTATATTAGAAGATATAAAAAAGCCTGCGGCGCATCTTAGCGCGCAGGCTTTATTTGCCAAAGACACACTTTCCCCGAAAAAAGTCCCTCGCAACCTAAAGTTGCGCGATAGTTGGTGGCGCTTTTCGGCGTTTGTTGGTAAAATATCACCGTGAGGGCGACGGTTGCAATGAAGCGCTACGTATTTACCCTCTATCAAAAGAAAACGGAGGTTATTAATTATGACAATCGGCGAGCGTATCGCAAAATGCCGAAGGGAAAAGAACTTATCACAAGAATATATAGCCGAGCTGCTTGGAGTTTCGAGGCAGGCTGTATCAAAATGGGAAACAAATCAGACAGAGCCTGACACGGGTAATCTGATAGGACTTGCAAGAATATTTGGCGTTAGCGTTGAATACTTGGCAAACGGAGAGGAAGAGCCCACGAGGGTTGTCTACGTGGAAAAGAATCTTCCCGTTTTCAAGATTATAGGCATTGTGCTTACCTCTCTTGGCGGTCTTTCTCTTTTGCTCGGCGCTCTTTTGCCATATATGCTTGGCATAGGTATTGTCACCGTGACGTTTGGCTTACTGCTTCTGCTTCTGAAAAAGGACGGTCTAATTCTCAGTGGCTTTATCCTTGTGATTGGTGTTGCGCTCTTTGTGATACAAGGCATTTGGTTTGGCATCGACACGCCTATTATGTGCCTGATTGCCGCTATTTCGGTGGGATTGCCTATTCTGACTTACGCCATTATCAAGCTCGTGAAGAGGATAAAGGAAAAAGACCCTATAAAGAAGCTTAAAGATAATCCTACGCTTATTAAGAGAATCATTATTGTAATTGTAATTGCCGCTATCGTTATTACGGCTATCGCTGTTCCTCTCAGTATAGCAGGCAAAAAACGAAGAAGCGCTATTGAAAAGGCTAAATTCTTTTCTTCGGAAAGGCTGTCGGAATTTATGGTTGCGGGCTTGCCTGCGCCGGTGGATATTGACTGTATCAATCTTAACAGCGAAACAATTTTATTTGACACCGATTCGGATGAATTTCACGAGTACCTTGAGTGCGTGTATAACTATTTAATCGGGAGAAGCTTCAAGCATCTCGGAACACGGGGCGAGGTTATATACGCCGAGGGAGAAGCAAAACAATACGCATTTTTACCGCACGACAAGCACTTTTACTACGGTCCGGATAAGCACTCCGGGTTTAATTTAAGCACAAATCCCAACTCCTATTACTTTGTTTTTAGCAACAGCATTAAAAACGAAGAAAACGGCGAAATCGAGTGCTGTGTAATTCACATAGAGCGCGTAGAAAAATCCAAAGCTGTGATTGACGGTAAAACGTTCGTTTACAACACAGTAATGTCCGTTTATCGTGAAAGTATTTCGGAGGGTTACAAATATCCCACCTACACTATTGAATACGTGGAAAACGTTTTCCACGTTGACCTTGCTGATTATTTGCTCCCAAATCAACCCACCTTCTCCCTGCCCGGAAAGGAAGTCACGATACGGATAAAGCCACAGAGCGAGAACTTCGAGCTTTGGATTGACGGCGGAAAACAAATTCAGCGCACCGCTGTGACAGATGAGTATTGGGAATATACCTTCACAATGCCCGAGCATAATATTAAGCTATTGACTCTACCAAAGGATTTATAACCCTGACGGCTCAGAAATCGCGCACGGGTACGGGCTAAACGCTCCCCTCGGGAAAACGAAAAGCAATCGTTTTTTTGCAATATAAGAAAAAACAAAATAAAAAGCCTCCGTTTTGTCAAGAATTAAGTCAGATACAAAATGGAGGTAAATTTATGTTCAAGCACGAAAAAATGTTATTCCACCCCGTGGAGATTGAAAGACCGAACCCACAGTACGCCGTACTGCTTCAGGAGCAGCTTGGCGGCGGTAACGGTGAGATGAAGGCGGCTATGCAGTATATGTCGCAGAGCTTCAGAATCAAGGACCCAGAGATAAAGGATCTGTTTCTCGATATTGCCGCGGAGGAACTCGGCCATATGGAAATGGTAGCGCAGACTATCAACCTGCTCAACGGTCACGAGGTTGACGCGACGAAGGTCGGAGCGGGCGAAATCCAATCGCACGTCCTTCTCGGACTCAACCCGGGGCTAATCAATTCCTCGGGCTACTCCTGGACGGGAGATTACGTCACCGTCACGGGCGACCTGTGCGCCGATCTGCTTTCAAATATAGCCTCGGAGCAGAGAGCGAAGGTGGTATACGAATATCTTTACAGGCAAATCGAGGATAAAAAGGTGAGGGAAACGATAGACTTCCTTCTAAACAGGGAGGAAGCGCACAACCAGATGTTCCGCGACGCCTTCAACAAGGTACAGGAAACCGGCTCCAACCGTGACTTTGGCACGACCAAGGCGGCGAAAATGTATTTCTCAATGTCAAATCCCGGCCCGAACACCTTTGCCACGGGCGAAACGCACGCTCCGTCATTTAAGTGAAAAAATAGTTGAAAATTTCTTTCGGATATGCTAAAATAAGTCGGAATAAACTTATTTGGCGAGGTAAGCTATGAATATTACGCGGGATATTTTTTACGTTGGCGTAGACGACCACCGTATTGATTTATTTGAGGGACAGTACAGCGTGCCCAACGGTATGTCCTATAACTCATACGTTATTATGGACGAGAAAATTGCGGTTTTGGATACCGTTGACGTCGCCTTTTGTGACGAATGGCTCGACAAGGTGCGCGCCGTGCTTGGTGACAGAAAGCCCGATTATCTTATAGCGCACCATATGGAGCCCGACCATTCGGCGAATATAGCGAGCTTTCTTTTGGCATATCCCGACACGGCGGTTGTCGCATCGGCAAAGGCTTTTGCGATGATGAAGGGCTATTTCGGTATAGATTTTTCCGCGGGCGGCGTTGTTGTCGCGGACGGGGATACGCTCTCCCTCGGCAGACACACCCTGACCTTTATCACCGCGCCGATGGTTCATTGGCCAGAGGTTATAGTCAGCTATGACAGCGCGGACAAGGTTCTTTTCTCTGCTGACGCTTTTGGAAAATTCGGAGCGCTCGACACCGACGAGGAATGGGCTTGTGAGGCTCGCCGCTATTACTTTGGCATAGTCGGAAAATTCGGAGCGCAGGTGCAGTCGCTTCTAAAAAAGGCGAGCGGGCTTGATATACAGACTATCTGCTCCCTGCACGGACCTGTTCTCACAGAAAATATAGGCTATTACGTCGGTCTTTACGATACCTGGTCATCATACAGACCCGAGGACGAGGGCGTAGTTATAGCATATACCTCGGTATACGGAAACACCAAAAAGGCGGTCGAAAGACTCGCGGGAAAGCTCCGCGAAAACGGATGCCCGACTGTATCCGTTATTGACCTTGCGCGCTGTGATATGGCGGAGGCTGTTGAGGACGCCTTCAGATACTCAAAGCTCGTGCTCGCCACCACCACCTACAACGGCGACGTTTTCCCATTTATGCGCGAGTTTATAGACCACCTCACCGAGCGCAATTTTCAGAGCCGCACCGTAGCATTTATCGAAAACGGCTCCTGGGCTCCAATGGCAACTAAGGTTATGCGTGCTATGCTCGAAAAGTCGAAAAACCTCACCTACACCGACTCAACCGTGAAAATCACCTGCGCCCTGAATGAAGAAGGCGAAAAGCAGGTCGACGCACTCGCGGACGAGCTCTGGGAAAGATAAACCGTCAACCCGTCAGATTTATATGAAACAGGAGGCTTGCCACACAAGGCAAGCCTCCTGTATTTTTCCGGGCGAAAAAGCGAAGCAAGATTGCGCGCCCTGTGAAACGAAGCGCTGTCGCGCGCTGAGGCGCGATGCGGGCTGTCAGCTCTGAATAATTAACACGGGGTCGCAGATATCCCCAGCCGCACGGTGCGCGGATTAAAAAAGCATTTTTTTGATTAGGGGGGGTTGCTTTTACAAAGCATAATATTCAAATTGCCGTCACCGAAAATTCACAGTTTTTTCATTGACTCTGCGGTTGAACGAAAGTATAATATAATTAGTTCAAATTTGAACAATCAAGATTTGGAGCACTTATGATAACAATTCAGGAAATGAACGGCCACGCCAGAAAAATCGCGCTGGCATACGAAAAGGCATTGCTTCCCTTGGCGCAGGAAACAAATTTGCCTCATACTGCTATCAGTATATTACTCTTTATTGCTAACAGCGCCGAGCAGACAACCGCGAAGGATATTTGCGAGCTGAGAGGGCTGAAGAAGCCTATTGTATCAATGTACGTGGAGCGTTTGGTTGCAGAGGGATATATTGAGCGACAAGCGGTTATGGGTGACAGAAGAAAGAGCGCGCTCGTATGCACGGATAAAGCCTTGAATATCATTGAAGCGGGAAGGGCGCGGCAGATTCGCTTTGCTAAAGAGGTGCTTCGGGGTATCAGTGAGGAGGACCGCGCGGTAATGGAGCGTTGCTTCAGAACAATGGACGAAAATATAGACCGTATTATCAAACAAAAGCAGGACTTTTAACTATGGCGCGTAGAAAAGGATTATCAAAAATTTCCCTTTTGCATTATATCAAGCTGATTCTGCGCTCGCTCCTTTTTTGCGTGGTATTGGTTTTTTATATACTTGACAGAACCGAGGTTCTTACGTATCGGGCCATACTTCCCGCGGTAGTATGGGTGTTTTTCGTTGTCGAAATGCTTCTGCGCTTTTTCCCGTCAAGGCTGGAGAGTATGGGCTGTCAGAAGCAGTTTGTAAGAAACTATGAACCGCTTGGCGAAGACTCCTCTCCGATAAATCAATCAGCGAAAACAACAGCCCTTGTCGTCATCATCTGGCTTGCCCTCAATGCTGTCATCGGCGCGCTGTATTATGCCGGAATATTTGACACGGGTATATTGATTTTGATTGCTATCGGGTATTCGGTATGCGATATTATCTGCATTCTCTTCTTCTGCCCGTTCCAGACCTGGATTATGAAAAACAGGTGCTGTACCACCTGCAGAATTTACAACTGGGATTTTGCTATGATGTTCACGCCTCTTGTATTTGCTCCAAGCCTTTACACATACAGCCTCCTTGGCTGCGCAGTTATGTTGCTTTTGCGTTGGGAGATAACCTACTTTCTGCATCCCGAGCGCTTTTCGACGGCAACGAACGGCTGCCTTGATTGCTCGCGCTGCGAGGAAAAGCTATGCAGCCACAAAAAGCAGCTTCAGGGCTTTTTGAGAAAATACAGGACGAGGTTTTTCCCGCCGCGTGTAATCAAAAGATATATCGAAAGGACAAAAAAAGAAGAAAACCGCCAAAGCGACGGCGAAGAATAAAGGAGAGCTAATTGAAAAAGGAAAAGGATATACTGTTTGATGATTCTGACGAGATAATGCTTCCGTCGACACTCGCCGCAATTCCAAGCGGCTTGATGAACGCGCTCTATCATCAGACGAAGAAAATTATGGGCAGAATGGTAGATTACAAAGAGCTCAGAATGATCTACGCCTGCGCTATGAAGGAAATAAAAACCAAGTTTGAAATTCTTAACACGGATTTCAGTCTTCAATACCACAGAAATCCTATAAATTCAATTCAAACCAGGCTCAAAAGCACGGCGAGTATTATAGAAAAGCTTGTGAAGATGAATAAATCCGTTGATATAGACAGTGTTTCGGAAAACATACACGATATTGCAGGTGTAAGAGTAATCTGCTCGTATATCGACGACGTGTATTTGGTAGCAGAAGCTCTGTTGAAGCAGGACGATATCACGCTCATTACACGAAAGGATTATATCGCAGAGCCAAAGGAAAACGGATACAGAAGCCTGCATTTAATTGTCAAGGTTCCCGTATTCCTTTCGGAGCGACGGCTCGAGATGGAGGTGGAGGTACAGCTTCGTACCATTGCGATGGATTTCTGGGCGAGTCTTGAGCATCAGCTTTATTACAAAACCGATTTTGACGGCAAGGGCGAGCTTGTTGATGAGCTTCGCAGGTGCGCCGCGACTATCAATAAGACTGACGTGGAAATGATGCTGATTCGTTCGAAATTGGAAGCCTTGTCCGACGTTCCTTCTGAGGAGGAGATATTGCTCGAGCGTGTGAGAAGGCTTGATACGCCAATCGAATAAAGGCGTTCTCTCGTTATGAAAAAAGCTCCTTGAAATCAGAAGCGCCAGCACCGCATAAAAAAGGAGCACGGACGGAGTAACCGAGGGCACAGGTTGAAAAAACAAGAAAGGAGGGGACCTGATTATGAAACGGTTTTTTGCGAGAAAACAGATATTAACTATACCAAATCTTTTGAGCGTTGTCCGCATTGCCCTGATCCCTCTTATTGTTTGGTTGTACAGCGTAGAAAAAAATTACCACGCCTCAATTTGCGTCATACTTCTGTCGGCGGCAACGGATATCGTCGACGGATTTATAGCAAGGCGTTTCAATATGATTTCTGATTTTGGAAAGGCACTTGATCCTCTTGCGGATAAGCTGACTCAGGCGACGCTTTTGATTTGTCTTTTATCAAAGTACGAGCTGATGTGGGGGCTATTAGCTGTTTTTGGCATTTGTGAAATAACAAAGCTGACACTCGGTATTATCATTGCAAAAAAGCACGACGAGGTAAATGGGGCAAAATGGTACGGCAAGGCGAACACAGTCATAATTTACACGATAATGATGGCATTGATTCTGTTCCCACAGATGAAGGATACCCTTGCGACCGCTTTGATTTTGCTTTGCGGAGCGGTTATGATAGCGGCGCACGTGCTCTATTTCGTTTCTCTCGGTAAAATACTATATATCCGCAAAGACGAAAGAAGAATTTGAAACAGAGCTTGCCAAGATGATAGAGAAAAAGAAGAAGGAAATCGCCGACCTTAAGAAAAAGGCAAAAACGGCATAAAGCACAGAGGGGCGACCGCGAACGGTCGCCCCTCAAAAATTGCATCGTAGGAAGCAAAGAAAAGTTTTTTCTGTGTCGCTATCTTTAGCCCATCTTTAGCGAGCTATGATATAATCCTCTCGTAAAATGGGAAAAGGAGGATTTCGGATGGCGTTTCAAACGGTGTTCAAGCGGTACGAATTAAAATATATGCTCACGCTCGAACAGAAAGAGAAAA
>JAFTST010000024.1 GCA_017467165.1 Clostridia bacterium
AAGTAGAAAGCGGGCTTACCGAGCTTGAGGATAGATTGTTTGATGAAAATATTGAAGAAAAGCTTCAGGAAAATGCCGCCAAGATTGAGGCGAGCTTGAATGCTGCAAAGGACGGTTTCTTTGCGGAGTTTGAAAGCGCTCACGCTGAGGATATAGCAGCCATTGAAGAAACTCTCTTGGCAAAGAAGCAACAGTTGAAATCCGAAATTGAATCCGAAAAGTAATTCATTAAAAAATTCTTGTTTTAGTTGGCATCTTTTTTGTCAACGCGTCTTAAAGAAAACGGTATCCCTCTCGGGATGCCGTTTTTCTTTCCTTTGGAGGTGCCACTAAAATTAAAGCGACTATTGGTCGTTTTAATTTTTATCCAAGCCACAGGCTTGGCATATCATCCGTCAAAAACGCGCATATCTTGTTTTTGACGAGTATATCATCAAGGGCACGAGTTGCCCTGTATCTCACCACGCATCAGCGTGTATGTCCCTGCACCTTGATGAAATGCAAGGCTTTCGCCTTGATTTCTTTTTCCCCTTGACACCCCTGGGGCAATGTGCTATTCTAGAGGTAGAAATACAAAGCTATTCCGAAGGGAGCTAATATATGAACTTAGTTATTGAAAACGGCGTTCTTCTCTCCTACGGCGAGGTAAGAGTAGGCCAAGATAGTGTAGTTACCGTTCCGGAGGGCGTCACTGAAATTGCCGATAATGCATTTCATCACACGGGAATGAGCTGTGTAGTGCTTCCGAGCACCCTGAGGGTTATTGGAAAAAAGGCGTTTTATTGCTGTCGCAGGCTGACAGAGGTTAGGATGCCCGAGCAGCTTGATCTTATCATCGGCGAGTATGCCTTCGAGGAGTGCCGCGCGCTGAAGGAGCTGAAAATTCCCGAGGGTGTCACCGAGCTGCCGGAGGGCTTATGCAATTACTGTGAGAGCCTTGAGACGCTCTATCTTCCCCGCTCTCTCAAGAAAATGTCAGAGTACAGTATGTTCTATGAATGTCACCTTCTCGAGCACATATTCTTCGCAGGCACGAAAACCGAGCTTGAGGGAATAGAAAACGGCATCGAAAACGCTGTCTGCACCGCCTATGACGAAAACGAAATCAACGACCCCGCGGGCTTCGTTATCCGCGACGGAGTGCTCGTGCGCTACGAGGGACTTGAATCCACCGTCACAGTTCCCGAGGGAGTGCATACCATTGGCGAGGGTGCGTTTGGCGGCTGGTTCAGAGAGAATTATCTGTACCGCCTGATACTTCCCGAGGGAGTTACAACATTTGAGGATGACGCTATATACTCCACGGAATATCTCACTGAGATGGTTATCCCGAGGAGCCTCAAAAAAATCCCGCCCTACTCTATGACAATGGCGTTCCGCCCGAAGAAAATAATCTACAAGGGCACCAAAGCCGAGTGGGCAGAAATCAAGGACGAGATGCATATATTAAAAATCGACGTCGTTGAATGTTCCGACGGCATATTTGAAGGATAGTTCAATAAAAGAGGACATGACGTCGAAAATGAGCAACATAACCAGAATATTAGGACAGCGGATCAGAAATTACAGGACACAGAGGGGTTTTAGTCAGGAAAGGCTGGCAGAGCTTTCCTCCTGCCACTCTACCTATATCGGTCAGGTTGAGCGAGGTGAAAAGAACGCCACTATTGAAAGCATAGAGAAAATTGCAACCGCTCTTGGCGTTCCACTCTCAAGACTGTTTGAAAATATCGGCGCACCCGAGGCAGAGGAAAACAGCCTGCCTCATCTGTGCTATGAGCTATTTTTATCCAAATCAAGAGCCGAACAGGAGCAGCTGTACAGAATACTGCTTCAAATTGATGAATACAAGGGTTAAGGAAACCCGAAAAAGAATAGATACTGTGAAAGGGCGGTTGAAGCATACCAAACCCCATTCTGCTGACCGAAAATGCTCAATCTGATAAGTCAGGGCTGTCAGAAGGATGCGCCGAAGCAGTCAATCTGACACCCAATAGTAAAGAGTATATTAAAGAGTATATTAAAGAAATAGACTTACTGTCTGTCTGTCGGGCGCGCGAGAGAAAAATTCGTTTTATAAGGTCGAGAGGGTGTTAACCCCTTCCCCAAGGCTCCCTCATTTTTCTACCTATTGACTACCTCGCGGATTTGTTGTACAATAGAAAAAAACGAAGGGGCGGTGAGAAAATGATATATCTTGGCAGCTTTTCCCTTCCGAGCGAGGATGACGAGCTCGGCTTCTTTCACAGCGTCAAGGCGCAGAGAACCTGCTATGATTCAAAATACCCCTTTGGGCTTTTCAGATATAGGGATTTCCCCGAGCTGAGCTTCAACGATATCACCGTCTTCTACGGGAATAACGGAAGCGGAAAGAGCACGCTCCTGAACGTTATAGCAGAAAAGCTCAGCCTTCACAGGACAGCGCCATACAACCGCACGGATTTTTTCGACGACTACGTCGGGCTGTGCGACTATACTCTCGACAGAGCTATACCGAGGCAGAGCGAAATAATAACCAGCGACGGCGTTTTCGAGCGAGTGCTGGATATTCGAAGGCTCAACGACGGCATCGACGACAGGCGCGAGCGGCTTGTCAGGGAATATATCGAGGAGGTGTCGAGCGAGGAGCCGAACACACTGCGCGGTCTTGATGACTTTGACAGGTGGAAGAGGGCGAGCGATATAAGAAATCCGAACAAATCACAGTCGTCCTTCATAAGGAAAAATCTCGTGAGAAATCTCGAGGAGCGCTCCAACGGAGAAAGCGCTCTTTCATTCTTCGTCGATGCGATAAGGGACGACACGCTCTACCTCTTGGACGAGCCTGAAAACAGCCTTTCGGCTCAGAATCAGATACAGCTGAAATATTTCATCGAGGACTGTGTGAGAAATCACGGCTGTCAATTCATCATTTCAACCCACTCACCATTCTTACTCTCAATAGCTCACGCCAGAATATACGACATTGACTCCACTCCGCCCGAGGTGAGAAGGTGGACTGAGCTCGAATCGGTGAGAGCCTACTATGACTTTTTCAAGGAAAACGAATGGAAATTTGAGTGAGCTTGCTCGCTCGGTTGATATACCAAAAAAGAAAGGCGGGACAAAATGGCAGACAGAAAAAAGGAGCTCCTGCGCGCTATTAAATATACCCTCTTTTCGGCGAGCGCAGGGCTTATTCAGATAGGCAGCTTTTCTCTTTTCAGCGAGGTTTTCCACCTTGTAGCCTGGCAGTCGCACCTGTTCTCGCTTATTCTCTCGGTGCTGTGGAACTTCACCCTGAACAGAAACTTCACCTTCCACGCGGCGAACAATATCCCCATAGCTATGCTGAAGCTTTTCGCATTTTATCTGGTGTTCACTCCCCTGTCCACCTGGTGGACGTCGGTTCTGGCGAAGCCTGACGGCTTTATCAACGCCTATATAGTCGAAGCCCTCACTATGCTAATAAACTTCGTTCTCGAGTACCTCTATATGCGCTATTTCGTCTTCGGAAAGCACACCGATACACAGGGTCACCCGAAAAACGAAGGCGGCGAGAGCTGAAATCAGCGCCAAAAACTAACCAAATCTATACCAAAAGCAGCCCAAACGGGCTGTTTTTTCTTGTCCGTGGGCGCAAGATTTAATAATTTTTAATAATTTGCTTGCATTTAGCACTCAAATGTGCTAAAATGTTCACAGATTAGTCATAAAATCAAGAAAAAAGGGCGGAAAGACGGCCGCCGCAGGAAAATATTATGAAAAAAGAAATCAAGACAAATAGATTTTTCTACGCTACCGTGCGCTTTCTGTCGTCGATAGCGTCACAGCTTTTCTTCGCCAACCGAAAAAAGCGGAATGAAATCAAGGGAAAGAAGGGCCCCTTCGTCGTCCTGGCGAATCACGCGGCGGCTCTTGACTTCACCAACCTTATAACCGCGACCCGCGAGCCAATGAGCTTCGTTATCAGCAAGTCATTTTATCAGATGCTCCCCGCGCGCTTCATCGTTGACAGGCTCGGTCTTATCCCGAAGCAGCAGTTTCAGACAGCCCTCGAGGACCTAAGAAAAATGAAGCATACGATCGACGGCGGCGGTATTCTCGTTATCTACCCCGCGGGGCTGATGTGCGAAGACGGAGTTTCGACGCCCATACCCGTCGCGACCTATAAGTTTCTACAATGGATTGGCGCAGATATATACGTTGCAAGGAGCGAGGGCACCTACTTCTGTACACCCAAGTGGGCAACGGGAAGAAAGCGCCGCAGAGGAAGAACCTACATTGACATATACAAGCTCTTTGACAAGGAAGAGCTCGCCTCTATGGACGTAGAGGAGGTTCGTGACAAGGCTAACGCCGCCCTGCTCTTCGACGCCTATCGAGAGCAGGAGGAGCTAAAGATAAAGTATCGCGGAGCGAGCGATATCAGAGGCCTCGAAAACGTGCTATACACCTGCCCGCACTGTCAGAGCGACTACACGATGAGGGTCAGAAAAAAGAAGTATATCTACTGTACCGAGTGCGGATATGAGGAGGTGTGCGACAGCTACGGCTTCCTTCACAAGACGAGCGAGGTCGGAGAGGAAATTCGCCACGTATCCGACTGGAACAGGCTCATACACGATAAGGAAAGAAGAAATATAGAGGAGTGCGGCGGAGAAATCCCCGTCCCCGCCAGAGTGCAGACCGCGGACACGAGGAAAAAGAAGTATATCGACGCGGGCGAGTGCACGGTCACCCTCTGTGAAAAGCGATTCACCCTCTCGGGCAGACTCCACGGAGAAGAGGTCAATATAGAGATTTCCACCGCCAGCTTCGCATCTCTGCCCTTCTCGCCGAACAGATACTTTGAGATTCAGGACGGCGACAGAATCTACCGCTGTATTCCCAACGACCCGCGAGTTGTGACAAAATTTATCAACAGGGTCAAGATATTCTACGAGATGCACAACAATCTGGAAACTACCGCCGCGGAGTAAACTATTGTTGACATTGCTGTGGGAAATCTCCGCATCCGTGTCGCTTTGTGCGGGAAGCTTAGCACCAAATGCCAAAAAGCCGGGCATCGCCCGCCCGGGCGCTCTGTCCGAAAACCGAATATACAGAAAAGAGAGAACACCTCGGTTTAAAGCAAGCCGAAATGCTCTCTCTTTTTTCTTCGGTCAAGCGCCCCGAAGATTGATATCCAATTTCAATTTGTCGAGCTGACAGTCTCCTCGCTCTGCTCGGTCGCCCTCTTTTTTCTGTTCTTGAAGAAGTTATAGGTATATTGGAAGGCTATTATGTAGATAACGAAAAGAAGAATGACTATCATAGGATACAGTACCGCGTTTCCGCCGACCAGGTTATAGAAAATATCGTACGGAGTTCCGTCGCCTCTTCTGAGGAACATATAGTTGTAGTCGAGCGCGGCGTTGGCAATCAGAGCCGAGGCGCAGAAAAAGAAGAGTATCGAGAAGGTTATCGGTATATTTTTCTTCTTCATGCTTGACATTCCCGATATAACTATATAAAGAGATGAAAAGCCCGAAATGCTGTGCGTTATTCCCGAAACCACGTTGTCGAACGAGAGAACGGGATACGTGCCGTAATTCTGCCCAGCAAGGTAAGTACCCAGCACGGCGCCAAGTATTCCGAAGATAAAGACGAAGTCAAGAGCCGCTTCCTTGACTCTTCCCTTAGCGAAGGCGGCAAGAGGAATGGTGATAAGCTGAATGGAGCACAGAAACAGAGGAAGGTCGTACAGCCAGGCGAGCGGGTCCCCGCTCCTTATACACATAATAACTATCTTGAAAAGCTCAAAGGAGTCAATCATTATCGCCGCGATGATAAGCGGGTGGTTCTTTTCCCTCTCGCTCCTTGATTTGTACTTCAATCCAAAGTACACAGAAAGACCAACCATTATAGCCATAAGAAGTGTTACAAACGCCAGATGCTGCCAGGACATATAGCCCTCTGGCTCGCGGGCGTATCCGCCGAAGCCGAAAAATTCTCTCATAAAAGCTCCTTAATATTGATAAATCAATTATAACAAGCCCCTCGACAAAAGAAAACGGCATTCGACACTAATTAAGAATAATTAATTTTTCCACCCGTCACAGAAATAAGCGAGGGGTACTGTATCAATGAAAAAAGAAACGCCACCTTACAAAAGGTGGCGTTTTCGTCGCACGGGGTGAGTTATTCCAGCATAGCCAGAACCCTCTCGAAGTCACAGCTTCTCAGAATCTCCACTCCCTCGGGCGCCTCTGGTTCCTCGTCGGAGAGTATAAGCTCCGCGTCCTCGGGGAAAGACACGACCTCGGTCGCCATAAGCTCAAAGAGCCTTCCCACGCTCATTATATCGCACATACGGACAAGGTCCTCGACAAAGCCCATATCACCCTCAACCGCCAGATGGCTGTCGCCCTGCATAGAGGTGTTAAGCCAGATAAATCTGCGCTCCCACGGGTCTATGGCGAACATATAGCAGAAGCTGCTGTCACAGTCAACGGTAAAGGATGACTTCACCGTCTTCGGCTCAAATATCTCGCCCGAATCCTCCGTGTCACGCATCATATATCCCGCCCTGCATATACACTCGTTGAAGTGCGCGTCAGAGTACACGTTGTTGCAGAAGACGAAGTACTTGACGTCGGGATAGAGCTTACGGCAGGCGTCGAGGTCGAGGTCGTAGTACTCAGAGCCGCCGTTATAGCCCGAGGTCTCGTCACCCGAGAAGGTCAGACCCTCGCTCTGGCTCGCGTACATCGTCCTCCAGGAAAACTCGCGGCGCTTTCCGTTTTCCTTGACACCTATTATAGAGAGGTCTATATCGTACACCTTCTCCCAATAGGTAAATCCACGGATTTTCTTTCCCTCGCCTATATGCATACGCGAGCCCGAGGGCAGAACGCCGTAGCCAAGCGAGCCTGCGGCAGCCTTGAGAGGCACCGCAACGTCGTACATTTCCTTCGATATATAGACTCTGCCGAGTCTATGCTTCATACGCTCGACGAAGCGCTCCTCGATAGCAGAGCGGAGCTTTTCCGCCTTTTCCTCGGACAAAAGGCTCCTTCTGTGCTTCATCTCGCTGCCGGTTTCTCTGTGCACGTGATAGAGTCCCTGTCTGATAAAGCCAAACTGGCGAGGGCCACCCTCTGTATCGTAGGTGGCGAAGCGCACGAGCATCTGCAGAAGCAGAAGCGGCTTGACCCTGTCGAGCCTCGATATGATATAATCCACGTCACCGTCGCTCGCGCGGCTGGCAAGATAGTTGAGGCTTCTTATAAGCGCGCCCTGACCCTTGCCCTCGACAAGACAGTCGACCGCTCCGCGTATATCGCCCTCGGCTATTTTTCTCTCAAGCTCGGAGTATACCGACTCGTTGCCGTGGTTTCGCATAAGGTTGATAAACTCCCTGGCGCGCTCGCATCTCGGCTTGTAGTGGATATGGTGGAGAAGTCCCGCCCACAGAGCCTTCTTCTCATAGCAGGAGCGCACGTCAAGGTAACCCTCGGCGAATATCAAATCGAGCACGTCGCTTATAAATTTTCTGTCGGCGTTCTTGAAATTCAGCCTCTTGATATCCGAGGAGAAATAACGGTTGTACTGTATTTCCTCGACGAGCTTCAGAACGTCGGAGAGATAAAGATGCTTGACAAGCCTCGTGTCGCGCAGCTCGTCGAGAAGGCAGACCACGGTGTGCTTCGAGGCTATTCTCTCGGGAACCAGTCCGTACTCCCTGATATAATCGAGCACTATGGAAAATGCCGCAGGAGCGAGGGGGCGTGTCGAGGCAAGCATATCGCTGACGTATCCGAAAAGGCGCTTTTCAGCCTCCTTCTCGTCAAGGCAGATAAACTTCTTCGGCGTGACCTCCTCCTTGAAGGCAACCCTCTCAAAGCTCTCCTCCATAACCGAATAGCCGGGCCCGTCAAAGCATCCAAGTCCGTACGTTCTGGTATAGTGCAGAAGCTGGTCAAAGAGAAGCGCGTCGGGCGACAGCTCCCTTACCGACTGCGGAAAGCCGTTGTAGAAGGGCTTCGGTACGTTTTCGCCAAGCCTTCTGCTGACGTAGGGTATCATAGAGCGGTCGAGCTTTTCTATGCCCTCTGTGACGTTGACGGCGAAAAGATACGCCAGGGAAAAGCGCACCTCAAAGGTACAGCTCTCCTCGCGGTTATAGTCGTTGACCAATATTCCCTTATTAAAGAGAAAATCCTTAAATACAATTTTCATAATATATACCTCCACATCAATGGAATAACAAGTCTTAAATAATCAGGCAGAGTCGCTTTGGCTCTGCCTGATTTCGCTCCGGGTGAAGCTTTCGTATGTAAAACAACGTACAAAAATAAAAAGAAAGGATAAAGAAAGGAAACACAATAAAAGGAGTTGAAGTCCTCACCCGTATTTCGCGGTAACGGGGGGCGATTAGCGACAGAGCGCCTACCACCCCCGAGAGCTCGCGCCGCCGCGTCGCGCAACGCGGCGAATTCCTGACGATATCGCCGGATTATCTCCGGTGCTCTACCTTGCCTGAGCTACCTGTCATAGACAGAGTGGGACTTGAACCCACGACCCCCGGCTTATCTCTGGAAGTAAACCCGTCTAGCTGTCTGCTCTCCCGTTACATACACTTAACCCGCTGAAAAGGATTTTTTCGCAGAGATGAAGAATTTTTTTATTTTTTTAAAACTCGGAAAAACCGCCCAAAAAAAGAAGCAAGGCAGAGCCTTTCTTGGCTCTGCCTCGGGGGAGGTAATTTTGTATAAAAAGAAGGTTAAAAATGAAAGTTAAAGAAAGAAAAATAAAATATAAAGGAAATTAAAGAAAGGAAGTTAAACCAAAATTCTCTCACCCAAATTATCACACGGTAACGAAGGGAGATAGTGCCGAAGCCCATCGCCCCCGAGAGCCCGTGTCGCCACGGTGCGCGCCGCGGCCGTTTTTTTGACGATATCGTCGGATTATCTCCGGTGCTCTACCTTCTGAGCTACCCGTCGCAGACGGGATGGGACTCGAACCCACGGCCTCCGGCTTCTGCGCTGGGAGTAAACCCGACTAGCTGCCTGCTCTCTCGTTACATACACTTAACCCGACGGGGCAAGCCTTTTCGCAGAAATGGAAAAAGTTTTTTTGGAAATAAAAAATCTCCCCTTCCCACACGGAAAGAGGAGATATATAGATAGGTATTATAGCTTGGTGCGATTATTCGCTCGCATTTTCTTCCTCTGTCTTCGCCGCGTTTCTTTTTCTGAAGATGAACTTGCGGAAAAGGAAGAGATTAAGTCCTATGAAATACACCGCGAGAATACACAGCGTCAGAATGGGTCTTACTGCCGCGTAGGTAGCGAGGAACATCATAGGAAATCCGAGAATAATAGCGGGGAAATTCTGCAGAACCATATTGTCCGCCGCGGGCGTCTTGAAATCGGGGTCTGCCTCGCGAAGCAGGATAATACCCGTGCTGGCGGTGCCCGTCAGCATACCGTACATCATAAGGAATTGCTCCTCGCGGTAATCCGGAAACAGCTTCGCCGCGACGAAACGGTTATAAACGTAGGTAACGACAAAGCCTGTCGCGCCGAGAATGATCATAATTCCCCAATAGCTCTCGAGCACGCTGAGGTCAATAGCGGCAATTCCCGCGATAACCATAACGTCGAAGAACAGATTCGACGCGCGCGTCAGAAGGAAATTGTTGGTATATCTCTCCTTGGTTATATGCAGCTTCTGCATAAGCTTCAGGCTGACCTTGATAAGGCTTGCCGCCAGCACGCCGACAAGGAAGTTAAAGCCGTAGATGAGAGTGCGAAGACCGGGGAATATAGCCACGATAGCCGCCATAATACCGTAGGTGAGCATATAGGCGACGGCAATCAGGGATATCTGCAGGGTCATCTTGTCAATGCTCTCCTGCATGGGTATCTCGTCGGGGCTCTCAATCTCCTCCGAGTGTAGTATCGAGTCAACTCTCTCGGATTTTCCGAGCTTGCCCCTGCGGCGCAGAATATTGAGGTGTATGACACCGCCGACAGAAGCCGAAAGGAAGCCGAGAGCGGCAATCGTGAGTCCGAAGCTCAGACCGCCGTCAAATCCGTACTCGGTCTCGAATATCGCGCCGTAGTTCATCGCCTGACCCGTGCCCTGTCCGTAGCCAAACGGGAGAAGTATTCCCGCTGCGCCAAAGAAGCCCGGAATAATGAGAGCAACGATAAGAGTAATAACAAGACCGAAAATACCCTGTATAAGATATGTAGAAACGGTGGTCGCGCCCGTATCGATAATTTCAACCGTTCTCTTCTTCGAGATTTTGTTGGGAGAGGATTTCAGCGCGGATGCGATAAATCCGAGAGCCAGGCAGTGATAGGTCAGAGTTTCGAGAATATCAACTCCGCCGTTCGTGCCGAAGAAATAGTCACCGTTCTCCATCCTGATATCAAAGAAGTTGACACCTGTAATCCACTTGAACACGGCGCAGAAGACGAGCAGCAGAAGACCGCCAAGCACCGAGGTCGGTACAAGCGAGCGTCTGAGAAAAGGAAGCGCCTTCTTGATAATATTCGATATAAGCAGTACCGCGAGCAGAAGTCCTATAACAAGGAAGCTGCCCCAGACACTAGAGTCCCAAAAATTCGTCATTTTCTTTTCCTCCCGTTTTCAAGTTCTTGTATCTGTAGTAGAGGTTCATATATTCAAGAGCGCAGAACCTCTTTCCCGATTTAATCTGATACACCTCGTCGCCGTAGTATATATTGAGCTTGTTTCTGCCAAGCACCGTTACCACCGACGCGGAATCAAAGTCAAAGGTCTTATCCCCGACGGTTATTCTGTCACCGTAGAGCGACACGGGTAGCTCCTCTCCGAGCTTAATCTTATTTTTGCAGGGAATAACCCTGAAGATCGTGCACACGTCGCTCGAGAGAGGCGTATCGGTCAAAAGAGTGGTGTCGATAGAGTTGACGTAGGCGCACTGCCAGTCATACCACTCGCCAACATTCCCATACGGTAGCTCGAAGCCCTCGCCCGTCAGCGTCATATCGGGATTGACGGTAACCGTCCGCCCGCACCTCTTACAGCGCACCTGTGCCCCCTCGGAGTGAAGCTCGGAAAGTCCGCACACGGGGCAGGTGTAGAAGGCACGCTCGAGGTATTCTGCGCGACGCTTGTGCGAAAATTCGCGCTCTCCCCTGCCCTCGACGACATCAAGCCCCTGCTTTATCTCGGAACACAGCTCCTCGTCGGTCAAGCCCGCGTATTCCTCGGGCATAATCACCCGCGATACGTAGCTTCTCATTCCGCCACCTCTGACAACGTCGCTCCATCTCGGGTGCACGCCGTAGCCACCCTCGATGCGATACAGAGCTATGGGAAGTCCCATCTTCCTCGCCAACTGTGCTATGGCGAAATTCATATATCCCGTGCTACCGCCAAAGGTGCGGTTGCCCTCGGGCGCTATCGCTATTGTGCCGCCCTCTCGCGCGACTCTGAGACAGGTCATAACCGCCTTGACGTCGGTCGACTGCTTTTTTATCGGAATGGGGGCGACGAGATATTTTATCAGGCTCGAAACCCAGCCCTTGGTGAAAATATCCTCGGTGGCAACGTAGTACACAGGTCCGCGAAAGGAGATTCCCACGAAGAATTGGTCAAAGGCGGTCTGGTGGTTGAAGAGAATGAGATACGGGCGCTTTTCCTGCTCGCGAAACCTCTCTACCTTAATCTTATATTTCAGGCGCGTGTACACACCCAGGGTGACAGCCAGAATGTTTCTGAAAAGCCTGTGTCTTGGGCGCAGCCAGCCCTTTTTTCCCTTTTTCGTCTTTTTCTTGTTTTTCATAATATCTCCGATGGGCAGGCTGAAAGAGCGCACCGCCCAACCAAAACAGCGAAAGCCAACAGCCCCATCACGAAGAAGAAATAACCCAAAAGGCTCCCGTTTTCAATCAAAATTCGCACAGAAAATAGCGTGTCCCAACACGACCTTCAAGTTCGCACACTACCCATTGTGTATATCAATCATAGCACAAATCAAGGAAAAATGCAATACTTAATTATACTTAGCAATTATACGAGCAGCTAGCGCAGCAGACAAAAAAACAAAAAGCCCAAAGAAAAAAGAGAGAAGTCACAGCGACTTCTCTCAAAAAATGATATAAAACTCGGTTATCTCACCGCCCGAAGCAGCCCCCGCCGAAAAGCACGGAAGCTCACACCGGACTCCGACAGCTCGCCTGCGCGGACAAAACGCCTACTGTAAATCGAGGATTTTTTGATACAGATTGGTGCGATGGAGTGGCGATGGCGCAAGAATCTACGCCGAGACCCGACAGCTCGCCTGCGCAGACAAAATACCTACTGTAAATCGAGGATTTTTTGATACAGATTGGTCGTTCTTCGACCCGAAGACGTAGGAGGCTACGTCGAGCGGGAGAAAACGGCCGATATGTACAGGCTACCGATTATAAATCGAGGATTTTTTGATGCAGATTGGTACGAAGGAGCGGCGATGGCGTAGAATGCTACGCCGAGACCCGACAGCGTGCCAATATGTACAAAAAATACCGATTTAGAGGTCGATATCGCGGTTTTCGAGGGCAGCCAGTCCCACGCGGAACGCACGGGCAGCAACCAGTCTATCCTCCTCGGACCCTGTGGTCATCATTGGGTAGAGGCGGCGGTAGAGCTCGCCTGCTACGGACATATCGCGCTTGAAGTGGTCGGTGTTGAAAAGAGGCATGGTCTTGTCTATCATCTCGAAGAAATACAGACCAAAGGCGTCGCACTCGAGAGCGCGAGGAAGGATAAATCTGGGGTCTATGTCACCAACGAGCTCGACGCGCAGAGCGGTATCTATGCCGTACTTCTTGGCGCTGATGAGCCTGGATATGCGGTTGGTAATTTCGTTGTTGGCATTGACGCCGGTGATGTCGATTTTCTCGGTAACGAACTGCAGGTGTCCGAAGGAAACGCTCTTTCCGTCTATCGAGAGCTCGCCCTCGTTGTAGTCGATGTTGAGGAGCTTGACTCCGCCGATGTGCGGATTATCAAAGCCCGTGCAATTAATCGAGCCGCAGTAGCTGTACATAGCTCCGCCCTTCTTGATGAAGTCGGTCTTTCCGTGGCGCGAGCCAAAGGCGTAGTAATCCGCGCCGAACTGCTTGATATCCTGCGAGGATATGGGACAAAGAGGAGAGCCAATCTCTCCGTCAAGGTCGGCATAGCCGCACACGATATTAATCTTCGAGCTGTCGTCCACCCTTCTGTCGAGAAGCGGGCTCTCGGTGATAGCGCCGTCGACAAATCCCCAGCCGTATACAGTCAGCCTGTCGTCCTCAAAGTCAAATCTTCCGAGCGCCTCAGAGGTGAAGACGTAGCAGTTCTCGGGAAGTCTGCCCGACACGTAGAGTGGGTTATCCTTGTAGGAATCGCGTTTTCCGGGAGCTATGATAAACTTAATCTTTGGCGAGTTTCTGAACTCGCGTATGATAATCTCCAGGGTGGTGTTGGTGGCGAAATCCGTCTCGAAAAGGTCGCCGCAGATAAGCACGTAGTCCACCTCGCGCTCTCTGGCGAACTCCATAAGCTTCATGAATGAAGCGCGAAGCTCGCGTCTGCGCTCCTCGCTCTTCTCAAGCGTGAGCCCCGCGAAGGGCGTATCCAGATGGATATCCGCGCAGTGTAGTATTTTAATTTTCTTGCCCTGATAGCTTTCGCTCATTTCGGTATTCCTTTCGGAAAGTTTTATTTTTTTAATTATAACATTACTAAAATATTTTTTCAAGACTTTGGAGAGTTTTTTTCATCCTCACGCCAATTATCAAGTTTTTTCGCCATTTTTTCAAAAAAGCCCTTGCAACAATCGCTCCGATATGATAAAATGACTGTAAGATAATTTCGGGCAGAAATGCCTTGATAGATAGAAAGGGTGGCAAAAAATGCTTAATCTTGCCGTTAGAAACACAGGAAAGCTCATTCGCGCCAAGTCAAAGAGTGACAACGTGCGCCTCGGACGCCTGTTCACCAAGAAGGAGACCGCCAGGCTGATGGCGAAAATGATAAAGCTCGACCCGACCAAGAGCGCCTACACGGTTCTCGACCCGGGTGCCGGCACGGGTATTCTCTCTGCGGCGGTTGTTGAGGAAATCTGCGAAAGATGTCCCTCCTGTCGGGCAATCTTTCTCACCTGCTACGAGAACAACCCCGAGTTCGTACCTATGCTTGAGGACAACCTCGAGCGCATCAGAAAAAAGGCTCGCCACGACTACGACGTCAAGCTGTTCGTCACCGTGTATGAGGAAAACTATATCACCGAGTCGCAGAATCACTACACCGTTACCCTCACCGAGACGGTTGAGGACAGGTTTGATATCATCATCTGCAATCCCCCCGTGGAGCTTATTGAAAAGGGCTCCGGCGAGGCAAATCGCGCGGGAGGCGTGACTCAGGTCAAGATAAGCTCGGCGTTTCTTTTCGCCAAGATGGCGGCGAGGCATCTGGAGGAGGACGGCAGACTCGTTATAATGCTTCCCACCACGGTTGCCAGCGCATCTGCGCTTACCGCGTACAGAAAGGAAATGGCAGAGCGCCTCGCTCTTGACAAGATACACCTTTTCATAGGAAAGCAGAAGAACCCGAAAAGAGCCGTGCCTCTCAAGAAGTCGATAATCCTCTCCTACGGCAAGTGCGAAAAGCCCGCAACCGTTATCATAACCACCTCTACCGACTGGGGAAAGCCAGAAAACACGGTTATGCTTCCCGCCCTGCCCTACGACTTCGTGGTCGATAAGAAGGACGGAACCCTCACTCTGCCGAAGAGCGTCGAGGACACCAACATAGTGAAATATATCTCCTCCTTCCCCGAGACCATAGACAGCCTCGGACTGAAGGTATCGACGGGTCTTGTTATTGACTCACGCTGCGAGGGGCTTCTTTTCACAGAGCCAATCAAGGGCTGCGTGCCGCTTTTCCGTCCCGTCGCGCTGAAGAACGGTCAGGTGAGATTCCCCCTTCCTATAAAGCATCAGTATCTCGCCGCTGTGAACACCAAGCTCATTCAGAACAACAAGAACCTCGTGCTTATCAAGCGCGTCCCCGCTAAGAGCGACGAGAGATTTGTCAATGCGGCGGTATATCTGGCAAGCCAGCAGCCGCAGTATAAGTATATCTCCACGCACAACAAGGTGAACTTTATCGACACCAAGGACAAGAACGGCGAAATGTGCGCCCGCCTTGTTTTCGGTATCTTCGCCCTTATCAACTCGACGATATACGACAGATATCTCTCGATAGTTTCAAAGTCGAAGCAGATTAACTCCAAGGAGCTGCGCCACCTTCCCCTGCCGCCGAGAAACCTTATCGAAAATATCGGTATGCGCCTTATCTCAGCAAGGCAGACCAGCGTTGCCGCCTGCGACCAGATTGTTAACCCGACGTTACATATCAAATCAAAATAAATCCTGAAAAAAGCCACCTCTCCAGATGTAGAGGTGGCTTTTCTATCAAATTAATCAATCATTTATTTTCAGCTTCCGCAACCTTTTTCTGCCAAAGCTGTTCATATTCAACGTATCTTTTATATGTAAGCTCGCCCTGATAATATTTTCCATTTATCAGGTATATATCCTTTCTCTCACACTTAAATATACCTATGAGCTCGCATAGATAATTCTCCCCCGTCATATCGGGATCACGTTTAAAAACAAACCGTATCGAAGGAGCTGCTGTTTTTATTCTCTTGTATTCCTTGTAGTCATCAATCGCACACACCTCTAAATATGTATCCTGGTTAATTAAAACGTTTTTGTAGCTTCCGGCAGAGCCTTGTCTATAAATCCCATCAAAAAACGCGAATAATGCCTCGCAATTAGATAAATAAACTCCAATATCAAAGGTTGCTCTCGTGTATCTGTGCATATCTGTTCCGAGAGCGTCATTGACCATATTCGTATAGTTGCACCCGCTATATCTGACTCCCTTTTTCCAACTCAGAATATTGCCAGCAACACGTGCAAAGGTTTTATCGTCAATTTTCTTATCTCTATCCCACCAATAATGAGAAATAGGCAGTGTTTCCACGAGCACCTTGGTTTTCACCGGGGGAATTGGCTCTTTAACCGGAAGATCCCTCTCAACCTGCTCCTGCAGCTCGTTATCGTCTGTCCAAAGATATTCTATAAATGCCTTGGGATAAGGATAAAGTGAGCCCTTTTTGTTCTCGAAATCCACTCTGATGTAGAGATTATTATTTTGCTCCATTCCTCCAAACCAGATTATCACGCCCTCGCCATAGGTCTTATGAGTTACTCGTCTGCCAACTACGTCCATTTTTTCTCCTTTTGTTTTTTTATTCAATTATAATATACGACAAAACCCGTCAAAAACACTCTTTTTCAAGGTTTTTTCGAAAAAAATACCCCGACCGGATTTGTCGGGGTATTCAATTATCAGTGATGCTTGTGCTTGATAAGTCCCACAGCCTTACAGAGCTCCATAACGAAAAGCGGAACGAGCGAAAGACCAAGACCGAGAATATACTTCCACCACTCGAGCGCGACAAGCTCGAAGGCAACCCTCACGGGTGTGAAAAGAACGAGAGCCACGAGTGCTGTCGAGCCAAGAGCGGCGAGATTCAACGTACGGTTAGTGAAGGGACCTATGGCGAAGAGCGAGCGCTCGGTACGCATATTGAACGCCTGTACCACCTGACACAGCGCGAGCACCATGAAGGCGAGCGTCTGACCGCCCGAAAGAGCGGTCGCGTTTTCTGTGAGCGCGCCACCGAATATCTCACCTACACTAAGACCCGTACCGACAACGAAGCCGACGAGGGTCAGAAGCGCGAACATACAGCCCTGAAGCACGACACGGATGCCGAGCCCTCCCGCGAAGATTCCCTCGTCCTTGGGCTTGGGTCTCTGCTTCATAACTCCCGCGTCAACCGCCTCCATACCGAGAGCTATCGCGGGAAGGCTGTCTGTGACGAGGTTAATCATCAGAAGCTGCATAGAAAGCAGGGGAGTCGTGCGCCACAGTAGCATAGCGAGAAATACAGTTATTATCTCGCCGATATTCGTGCCCAAGAGGAAGCCCACGACCTTTCTGATATTGGCGTAGATGCCTCTTCCCTCGCGCACAGCGTCAACTATCGTAGCGAAGTTATCGTCGGTAAGGGTCATATCCGCCGCGCCCTTGGCAACGTCTGTGCCCGTTATTCCCATAGCGCAGCCTATATCAGCCGCCTTCAGAGCGGGGGCGTCGTTGACTCCGTCGCCCGTCATTGAAACAACCTGACCCCTTCTCTGCCAAGCCTTGACTATTCTTATCTTATTCTCGGGAGAAACCCTCGCGTACACGGAGATGCCCTCTAGCCTCTCGTCAAGCTCCGCGTCTGTCATAGCATCGAGCTCGACACCGGTTATAGCCTCGTCACCCTCGACTAAGATTCCGAGCTCTTTAGCAATAGCAGAAGCTGTTACAACGTGGTCGCCTGTTATCATTATCGGCTTGATGCCCGCCTCGCGACAGGTAGCCACCGCCGCCTTCGCCTCGGGTCTTGGCGGGTCTATCATACCAACGAGTCCGAGGAAGGTAAGCCCCGACTCGAGCGCTTCGCTCTCGAGCTTCTCGGGGAGCTTATCTATCTTCTTGTATCCGACCGCCAGAACGCGCAGAGCAGACGAGCTCATCTGTTCATTCACCGCCTTGGCGCGAGAAAGGTCGCCCGAGATACACCTTGACTCCATCATATCGACAGCTCCCTTGACTATAACCACCAGCTCGCCGTCAATTCTGTTGACCGTGCTCATCAGCTTTCTGTCCGAATCAAAGGGCAATTCTGCGACACGGGGATGGCTTTCGCCAATTTCGCTCTTGATAATTCCATTCTTGTGCGCGGCAAGAACGATAGCCGTCTCGGTGGGGTCGCCGATATGCACCTCCCGCTCGCCCTCGAAGGAAACCGACCCGTCACAGCAGAGGGTCGCGTAGGTTAACAGGTGTCTTATTTTCTCGGATACGCTGTCGGTTATATCTTCCGTTTCAGCCTCGCCGTCGACGTATGCACGCACGAGGGTCATTCTGTTCATCGTCAGAGTACCCGTCTTGTCCGAGCAGATAACCGATGCGCTTCCGAGCGTTTCGACGGCGGGAAGCCTGCGGATAATGGCGTTTTTCTTAACCATTCTCTGCACGCCGATAGAGAGCACTATCGTCACTATAGCGGGCAAGCCCTCGGGAATTGCAGACACGGCAAGGGATACGGCTGTCATGAATATATCGAGAATCCTCATCGAGCCGAAAAGACCGACGACGAAAACTATACCGCAGGCAACCAGCGCCACGAGTCCGAGATATTTTCCGAGCCTTGTGAGCTTTCGCTGAAGGGGCGTTTCACCGTCCTCCTCGCCCGAGAGCAGATTTGCTATCCTGCCCATCTCGGTATCCATACCCGTCGCGGTAACGACAGCAACCGCCGTGCCGTAGGTGATGCTGCAGCCCGAGAACACCATATTCGTTCTGTCACCGAGGGGCGCGCCATCCTTGACAGGCAGAGCCGCATCCTTTTCCGCGGGCACCGACTCTCCCGTGAGCGCGGATTCCTCGCTCTTCAGGCTCACACTCTTGATAAGCCTTGCATCAGCGGGCACGAAATCTCCCGCCTCAAGCAGTATAATATCACCGGGGACAAGACTGTCCGCGTTGACAACCCGCTTCTCGCCGTCGCGGATAACCCTCGCGTGCGGAGCGGACATATTTTTCAGGGCGTCGAGCGCCTTTTCAGCCTTTGACTCCTGTATTATTCCCATAACCGCGTTCATAACGACTATCAGGAGTATGAGCACGGGCTCGAAGAACTCCCTTGGATTTTTCTCGACGCAGGCAACCACGAAGGAAATAACCGCCGCTATGATAAGTATAATTATCATCACGTCCTTGAACTCTGCGAGAAATCTGACAAGAAGCGTCTTTTTCTTCTTCTCAGCCAGCCTGTTTTCTCCGTATTTTTCTCTGCGAGCCTCAACCTCAGCCGAGTCAAGTCCGCGCGCGGCGTCCGTACCAAGCAGCGATATGACCTCGTCCGAGCTCACCGAGTACGGATTGTGCTTTGTTCTGTCGGTTTCATTTGACATTTTTCTTTCTCCTTAGATTAGTTAAAAAATAAAAAGCCGAGTAAGCCTCTGCTACACTCGACTCTATGACCAACGTATAGCACAAGGCATACGTAAGTCTGGTATTTTAAAGCAAAGCCAGACGCGTTTGTCACGCGACACGATGTTGACTTGCTACGCTTATGCGCTAACTACTCCCTCACGGATACCTAATTTTACCACCAATATGTTAACAAAGTATGAACATTATCCTTATTTTTTGTTACAAAAAGCCCGAATACCGAAAAATTCAGAGGAAATTGAGTCAAAACCGTCGAAATTCGCCCCCTCACTTGAAAAAACAGCCTCGCCGTGCTATAATACTCAATGCTAATATTAACCTGTTATTTTAAATTTATTCGGAGGTAGGTATGACGAGGCTGAGACGGCTTCCCGAGCTGTTTTTTTCGCTTTTCAAGATAGGTCTTTTCACCTTTGGCGGCGGCTACGCTATGCTTGCCCTGTTACAGAGCGAGTTTGTCACGAGGAAAAGATGGCTTGATATGGACGAGTTTTCCGACCTTGCCGCGATAGCCGAGTCCACCCCCGGCCCGATAGCAATCAACGCCGCCACCTACATAGGCTACAAGCGGGCGGGCTTTCTCGGGGCTCTGGTTGGTACCGTGGCTATGTGTCTGCCGTCGTTTATAATTATATATCTCATATCCCTGTTTTTTGACGGCTTTTTGTCCGTGCCGATAGTCGCCAAGGCATTCAGGGGTATACAGGTGTGCGTTATCTATCTTATTTTCACAGCGGGGTTGAGAATTTCGAAAAGTATGAAGAAAACTCCCCTCAATATAGTTATTATGACGCTGACTATTCTGTGTATGGAGGCGTTTTCCATACTGTCGGTCAGCTTTTCGAGCATATTCTATATCCTTGCCGCTGGATGCCTTGGCGTTATCGTCTGGCTGTGCGGAAGAAGGAGGCAGAATCCGTGATTTACCTTGAGCTTTTTCTTGAGTTTTTGAAAATCGGAGCCTTTTCCTTCGGCGGCGGCTACGGAATGATTTCCCTGATGCGCGACACGGTGCTCGCGCACGGCTGGCTCACCGAGGCAGAAATGCTGAACGTTATCGCCACCGCAGAATCCACCCCCGGCCCGATAGCGGTCAATATGGCAACCTTCGTTGGCTCAACGCAGGGTGGCCCACTCGGCGCTCTTGCCGCAACCGTGGGCGTTGTCCTGCCCGCGTTTCTTCTGATGATTCTTATAGCCTCCGTCTTCGGCGAGCTGACGAAAAAGGGCGGAGTCAAGGCGTTCCTCGGCGGAGCGCGCCCCGCTGTGACGGGTATGATTCTCGCTACCGCGTTTCTGATGCTCACAAGACAAATTACGGGCTTTGAGGGCATTACCCCGGACGGCTCGCTCGCCAAGCCCCTCGCGCTCGACCTTCGTGCTGTGATTATTCTCGCCCTTATACCCGCCGCGGCACTCGCGTACAAAAAGCTGCGCCACCGCCCCGCCTCACCCATACTCCTCATAGCCCTCTCCGCCGTTTTGGGAATAATTGCTTACAGCATCTGACTCCAACCGCCCCTCCCTCCAACACCAACCGCCACCCGTGTCAAAAAAAGATAGCGGAAGCGAGCGCGAGCAGCAGAAAAGACTCAATCTCATCTAAGCAAGCCTGTCAAAATCCGCCCTCAAATCCTCCCCTCAAAAGTTTTCCTCACA
>JAFTST010000025.1 GCA_017467165.1 Clostridia bacterium
AAAAATTAAATATTTTCAACGTAGTCTGCGGAGTATATTTTAACGCTTACTCCACATAGTTTTAACGATTACTCACACAATTTTAACGATTACCCCCATAAATTTAACGGATACCTACAATTTCAACGAATACCTATAATTTTAACGAAAGCAAAAAAGGGTGCGTCCGCCGTGGGAGAAAACACCGAAAGACGAACTCTTTTTATTGCAGACTCTGTTTTTTATGTTCGGAAAAAGGTGAAATACCACCTAAAAACCGCAGAATTGATGCCTTTTTTATCAATTTTTACCCTAAAATATTAAAAGTGGACAGCAATAATGCCGTCCACTTAATTTGGTGCGGACGATGTCGCTCGTTGAGAAAACAGTTAATAACTGTTTTTAGAGCGAAGAGTGAAGCGATAGCTGAACTATGTCCCGTCGCCGCTCGGGGTAAGGGCAGAAAAGAAAAAGGCAAGAGCTAAAATCAATTTAGCCCTTACCCTGGTGCGGACGACGGGACTTGAACCCACATGAATCGCTTCACTGGAACCTGAAACCAGCGCGTCTGCCAATTCCGCCACGTCCGCATATTAAATTAGGTTGTCTGCTTTTTACTCGGTCAGACTCCGAATTGTCAGCCGCTCTTCCAGCGCAGTCTGTAGCGTAGACTCGCTTCGCTCGCTAACGCACAATAACGCGGAGCGTTATTGCTTCGCCGACGGGTCGGCTCGTTCCGCCACGTCCGCAAATATATAATAATGCAGAATGCAAAATGCATAATGCAGAATTATCTAAAGATATTTAATTTTGTATTGTGAATTGTGCATTAGCATTTGTCACTGAGGTGTCGAAAGTTACTAACAGCGTTAGTATAATATCACACTTTTTCGGGTTTGTCAATACTGTTTAACAAAAAATACTCAGCCTTGGTTTGATAAAAATTCGCGGCGCGGATTTATTTGAAAATATGGCGCGGGTGATATTGATAAAAACAATTTTTAGTGCTATAATTTAATAAAAAGATGCGGCAGGGAAGTCCGCGAGCTTTGTATTTTCAAAGAAAGGTTATTTCGATACTGAAAGGAATAGTAACAATGGAAAACAATATTCAGAAGGAAGCAATATTCAAGCTCAGCTACAGAGTATACGTGCTGACGGCAAGGCAGGGCGACAAGGACAACGGCTGTATTATTAATACCGCTATGCTGGTTTCCGAGAGCCCTTACAAAATGCTCGTGAGCGTCAATAAGAAAAATTACACCTACGAGATGATTAAGGAAAGCGGCGAGCTGTGCGTGTCTATTCTTGACTGTACCACCGATTTCGAGCTGATAAAGCGCTTCGGCTTTGAAAGCGGCAGAGATACAGACAAGTTCTCGGGCTTTGAGGCTTGGGGTCGCGCGGGTAACGGTATACCCTATATAACGGAGAGCACGAATGCCTATATCAGCGGCAGAGTTACCGATATGATAGACGTAGGAACGCACGCTATTTTCATCTGTGAGATTGCCGAAAGCGTTAAGCTCGGCGAGGGCGAATCTCTGACCTATGCCGAATATCACAGAAGTGTAAAGCCAAGGGCGAATACAGAAAAAACCGAAAAGACAGGGAAAACCGTCTACGTCTGTACCGTCTGCGGTTACGAATACGAGGGCGAGGAGCTGCCCGAGGACTTTATCTGCCCCTGGTGCAATCACGGCGTCGATATGTTCGAGAGGGTAGAGAAGTAAATATGTTTCTATGAGAAAAGACCGAGCTTGACTCGGTCTTTTTGTAAGCGCTTTTTTCTGAATCGCAGATGCTCACCCGATAGGCTAGGGCTATATCAAAAAGCGCGGATAGATAAGGGTGGGAATATTATTCTTTCAGCCATCTGTCTTTCTTCTTCGTTCTTTTAGCCTCTCCTATATCGCCCGAGCAGTCAAGACCGTCGGCGCAGCACTCGCATCCTCCGCAGTCACAGTCACAGTCGCCGTCACCTGCCGCCGCCATCAGAGCGAAAACGGCAACTATTATAGCGACGACAAATACAGAATAGGTCGAAAGTGTGAGATTCCTTATCAGCTCATCGCGGCTGTTAACCTCGAGTGACATAGCGAAAATGAAGGAAATCTCAATAAAGGCGTAGAAGCCAACCGTCGAAACGAAATTCGTCCTCGTATATACGACGAGCAAAACGTAGATTACAACCGAAATGAGAATATATAGCGCTGTCACGACTGTCGTGAGTCCCGCGCTTTTCTTGATAGGGGGAATCCGTATGAGAGCGAAGAAAACCCAGAGATAGACAACAGCGCCAAACGAGATAAGAAGGGTGACGAAAATTGAGTTGTTGAGCCCGCGAAGAATGTACCACGCGCGCATAACGAAGCCCATAGCGACAGCGCTGAGGGAGAAGCAGAAAATATTAACTCTCCTGCTCTCGCGTACGATGAGCGCGATAATACCGCTGATAGCGAGGATTCCGACGCCTATTCCGAGCGGCAAGCCGAAATTGTCAAACAGCGCCCCCGTCACTCGCGCGACTACCGAGCATATTACAAGAAAGACGAATGAAGCAAAGGATACTACGGTGATTTTTTTCATATTGAAGTCCCTCCTTCTCTGTATATTCTAATACAAGAGTGGGCGATTGTCAATCAGAAGGATACAACATTTTTGTTTTAGTTCATCGGATACACCGTGCTGATTCTCTCATATGTCTTCACATAATTACCCTTTTCATTTTTTTCGATATTTGTAACTGCGTACACTCCCAGGAAGTAGTAGTTGCCGCTCGCTTGTTTGGCGAAAACAACTCGGATGCTGGCATCCCTTATTAAATACTTGTGGTATGTAGGGATAGGTGACAACCACTCCTCGAAAATATAATCTCCGCGAATTGTGTTGTTCCACTGCTCGTTTGGGTCGTTGTCGCTTGTAAAATTTGAATGAGCAATGAACCAAACGCCAAATCCTTCAGGGGTTACGTCTGGGACGTATAGCAATCTTCTTGTGCCGAAGAAATCAATACAGTCTAAATCCCAGTCGAATTCCCTTGCTAAAGTTTGGTATGCATGGCGCGCAACCATACCCCAACGACTTCCGTTATTAAATCTTAAAATAGTTTTACACACGATTATCACTCCATCTTATTATAATTATTTTTGTTAGCCGTTGCAGATGCACCCCTGACTATACCGATGCGATTAAATGCTGAACGGTGTAGAAAAATATTCCTCCTCTCAGTCATATAGCATTTGCAAGAGCTTATTGATAAAACTTATAAGACTTTTTCTAATAAGTTAACAGTGGAGAAGCTGAACATTCGCAGTGGTGATTTGATTTTTTATTCTTGTCACCGCATATTGACAAATATGGCTGCCTGTGTCATAATATAAGCATATATTGGCAGGATATCGAATATTCTGCACAGGACGTTGCGAAAACGGAGAAAAGTATGAAAAATGTAAAGTATTGTTTGAAATTGCTCTTGGTTTAAACCTTATTTTCTTAAATTTGTACAAAGAAACGACAGAAACACTGTTTTTTGACAATGCTTCTGCCGTTTTTTTATTTGGTTATGCCTAAATGCGACAGCCCCTGTGTTTTTTATACTTTTGGCGGGGTTATGCCCTGCCTTGTATCATTTTTTGACAAGCGTCTCTCCGTCATAGAGGTACAGACAATAGTCACCGTTGCCGCTATGTACGGGATAATCCGCGGTGTATCCTACTGCCGTGGAAATGAACCACAGATTGCCGCCCTCTAGATACAGCGCCTCTCCAACCTTGTCGGAAATCTTTTTCTCGGTGGAGTCGGCAAGATTGTATGCGTATACTCCAACCTTGCTGTTGGTTGACGAGTAGTAGAGAGCTCCGTTGCCGACGGCGAGGTCATTAACAGTAACGCCCATAACGAGAGTGGTGACGGTGCCGTTGTCGTAGCACTTTATAGCGTTATCATAGTCATCGTAGAAATAGAGCTTCTCTCCGTCCGCCACGACCTCAAACGCAGTTTCGTCAAGGTCGGTAGCCTTGGAGTCACCGATGGTGAGCTTGTGGAGCTTTTGCTTGCCGATAAGGGGATTTACAACGAAATAGAAGCTGTCGCCAACCTTTACAAGACCGGTTATCGCAACGTTTTTGTCGTTATAAATAACGGTAGGCTCGACCTCCTCGTTACCGATATCAGCGAGCGCTATGCGGACAATCTGGTTCTTCGCGCCTACAACGCTTACCTTGAGATAATAGACGTAGTCGCCCTCGAATATCAGGTCCTGACATCTGTCGGAGTTGACCTTTATTACCTCGCCTGTGTCGAGATCCATACAGTAGAGGGCATAATTCGTGAGAACACAGGTGGAGTAGAACATCTTATTTTCACAGAACCAAATGCCCGCGACGTCATCAGCGAGCACCTTGACGTGCTGATTGGTGATGGGGTTGTACTTGTAGAGGCAGGCTCCGTTTAACAGACCGTCGGTTGGGTTAGTATAATAGATCTCGCCTTTATATACGGTAAGAACGGTGTCGCCAACGGGTACAATCTCCTGGACGGGAGGCTCGTAGCCTTCCATAAGGTCGGTTTCCTCGCCGGTTTTCGTGTCATATCTGTACAGATGCTTGTCATTCAGCTTGTAGTAGTAGAGATACTCGCCGTCAGAGGTGAGCGAGGAGTAGCCGTTGTCGGTAGTGGAAAGCACCTTTTCGCCGGGGAATGAGCTGCCGCTCATAACCGTAGATACCTTATATATTCCGTCTCCGAAAAGATTGGAGGTGATAAGGTCGTTGTTGACGTAGTATATGCTGCTTCCGAGCTTCACAAGGTATTTACCCGCATCGGTGGTCATCTTCGAGAGCTCGCCGCTGTCGGTGTTATACTTGTAAATTGCGCTTCCTCCAAGGAGCTTTGTCGAATTGAAATAAAGTATTCCTCCGTCCTCGATGATATACTCTACCTTTTCGTCGTGGATAAGCGTCGACGAGCCGCCCGTGGCGGACATAGCGTAGAGCTTGTCAGAGTCGGATTTGTTTGAATAGTAGAGAATACCGTCGACAAGAGTGAGATATGCCGCCTTGTTTTCCGAGATGCGAAAAGCCTCCTCAGAGCCGTCAAGCTTGTATCTCCAGATGCCCGCGTCCTTATTCAAAAGACCGTTCACCGCATAATAAATGTAGATGCCGTCAGAGGTGATATATTCTCCGTTCACGGAGGGTATGACGATTTCTACCTCGCCCTCACCGCTTATTCTTTTGATAGCCTTTCCGAGAAACGCGCTGCTGTAATAATACAGATAGCCGCCGTTTTCGAAGAAGTATTCGGGAACATCGTTGTTAACCTTCTCTATGCCCCCGTCCTCTATCTTGTAGAGCTTTTTTCCGTCGAGGTCGTTCTGGAAATAGATAACGCCGCTAAAATTATACGCGTTAAGAAGCGCCTCGGTGGATTTTATAGTAAGCTTTGTGCCGAGAATGAGCGTGTTATGGTTAGGGCCGGAAAGCGTCGCCACTATATCGTAGGTGCCAACCTGACTTGCTGATACGAATACGTCATCGCCGCAGGTGTAGGTTACGGTAACGCCTGAGGGCAGGTTTCCGAGAATGGCAACGGTATGCTCGTTCGTATCGTATTCTACGGTTTTTTCATCGAAGGTAATTCCTACAATGTCAGCCTTATTTACAGTGAGGGTCGCGCTGAGGATTTTTGTATTGTAGCCCTCGCATTCAAGGCGCGCGGAGGCAGAATAAACCCCTGCGTCGGTGCCCTTGTTGGCGGTATAGGTAACAGATGCGCCCTCGGGGAGATTGCCCGATATCTCAACGGTATGCTCGTTGCCGTCGTAGGTGACGGTGAGATCCTCAAAGGTTATTCCCTCGAAATCCAGAAGAGTGGGGTCGGGTGTGGGCGTGGGCGTGGGCGTGGGCTCGGGTGTCGGCTCGGGTGTGGGCGTGGGCTCGGGTGTGGGAGTATCGTTTCCGCCGCAGGCAACAAGCGCGAGCGAAAGCAGACATATCAAAATGAAAACTAACAGCTTTTTCATACAGTTGTTACCTCTCTGAAGCTCTTCACAATGGCAAAGGGATAAACGAATACAGAGAGCGCGGCGCCAAGCACAACCGCGAGTATTCCGCACAGCACCGCAAGAGCAAGTCCGAGCAGCCAGAACAGCAGCTTAACGGTAATCAGCCACAGAATGCCGTCCAGTGAAAGCTCGAAAATCAAGCCGGGCAGGGAAATGAAGCCCCAGCTGAAAATCTCTTCAACGAGCTCGCCTATAAAGTTATTGGCAAGAATAAGGCAGGATACGAATGTGAAGGCGACAACGGCAACCCCCGCGTATATGGCGAAGTCTGCGAAGCCACCGCCGTTTATCATCATTATTATTCCAACAGCCAGAAATACGGCAGCGGAAATTCCGCCGAAAATAAATGAATTTGTACGTCTTCTGATAGACATAGTTCTCTCCTTTTTAATTTGGTTAAGTTGATTATAGTACAAATATTTACTAATGTCAATAGTAAATTTATTTACTGTCTATAATTTAATCAAAGAAGATACGGGAGTGAATGAATATGAAATACGTCAAGATAATCAGGGATTTGCGGGAGGACAACGACCTTACACAGCAACAGGTCGCGGATATTCTCGGCACGTCGCAGACTATGTACGCCAGATACGAGCGAGGGGCGAATGAGTTGCCGATAAGGCATCTTATAACCCTGTGCAGATATTACTGCGTCAGCGCGGATTATATCCTCGGGCTTTCCGTCAGGAAGGCGCAGGGCGGATAATTTTCAGTCGTTGTCGGTGTCTGGGACCTGAGCGGCATAGCACCCTTCCGGCGCGCGAATACTGCTTCTTGGGTTGGGGCTACGACGAGTAAGGTGGGGCTTGGGTATCGCTTATGAGAGCGGCAGGGCGCCGATATTAACGAACAACGACAGGCGGAGAGGGATGGTCCCTTTCCGCTTTTTTAAATTTCCTGAAAATCCCTATTGACAAGCATCGGCACACGGAGTATAATATAAGAGAAGTTAAACTTCTTTTATAATTTCGCTTCGGGAAATTGAGCGAAAAAAGCGACGGAGGACTTGAAAATGAAGAGAATGAATGAAGAAAAGCTCGAGAAAATGCTTGGCTTTATAAAGGACTATATCAGGAAAAATAACGGACGCTCCCCGAGCTTTTCGGAGATTCTTGAGTATATGGAGATGTCGAATTCGGTGGGATACCGCTATCTTATCACCCTGCGCGACCGCGGGCTTGTTGAGTACAACGGCAGAGATACGCTGAGAGTCAAGGGGCAGGAGGGTATGCGCCTCGGCTTCAGCCGTGTGCCTATTCTCGGAGCTATCCCCTGCGGTCTGCCCGAGGAGCACTCCGAGCTTGTCGAGGGCTACGTTGCCCTGCCTGACGAGTGGCTCGGCGGTGACTGCTACCTGCTTCGCGCCAACGGAGATTCTATGACGGGCGCGGGAATTGACGACGGGGATCTTGTTCTTATCCGTCGCACCACCGTTTCAGAAACTGGCAGGGTGGTCGTGGCTTTGGTTGACGGCACCGACACCACGCTGAAAAGATACTACGTTGACAAGTCGGGAGCGGCGGTGCTCCACGCGGAAAACCCCTCCTACCCCGATATACGCCCCTTTCACCTGGCGGTGCAGGGAGTCGCGGTGAAGGTTATCAAGGATGTCAGATAAGGACGCCAAGCGCGACCGCCCCGGACAATACTACGCCTGCATTGACCTGAAGAGCTTCTACGCCTCGGTTGAGTGTGTTGAAAGAGGGCTCGACCCCTTTTCTACCAACCTCGTCGTAGCCGACCCCGACAGAGAGGAGGCTACGATATGCCTCGCTATAACCCCCGCTATGAAGGCTTTGGGAATAAAAAACCGTTGCCGCGTCTTTGAGATACCGAAGGGCGTGCGGTATATTATGGCGAAGCCGAGAATGAGGCTCTATATGGAGCGAGCCGCGGATATATTTTCCATATATCTCAGGTATATCAGCCCCGACGATATACACGTCTATTCTATCGACGAGTGCTTTATCGACCTTACCCCCTATCTGAAGCTGTATAAGACCACACCGAAGGATTTGGTCAGGATGCTCACGGACGCTGTTTTTCGCGACACGGGTATCACCGCGACGGCTGGAATTGGCACGAATTTGTTTCTTGCGAAGGTCGCGCTCGATATAACCGCCAAGAAGTCACCAGACGGCCTTGGCTTTCTTGATAACGGGCGTTTTCTCGACACGGTTGCCCACCATCGACCTATAACCGACATATGGAACGTAGGTCACGGCACGGCGGCGCGGCTCGAAAAATTCGGAGTGTACGACCTTGCGGGCGTGGCAAGACTGCCAGAGAAAACCCTCTACCGCGAGTTCGGTATCAACGCGGAGTACCTGATAGACCACGCGCACGGGCTAGAGCCCTGCACGATAGCGGATATAAAGGCGTATAAGCCGATGGCAACCTCGCTCTCGAACAGCCAGGTGCTCTTTGAGCCGTACAGCTTCGAGGAGGCGAAAATAATTCTCAAGGAAATGGTAGAGACCTCGGTCCTGGATATAGTATCAAGAAGGCTCGCCACCAACAGCGTGTCGCTCAGCGTTGGATACAACCGTTCCCGGAGTCCCGACAGACGCATCGTGACAGAGCCGAGGAATACGGGCGGAAGTATGCGACTGTCGGACTATACCAACTCTCTTAAGGAGCTGACGGGCTACTTTATACAGATTTATGACAGGAGCACCCATAGGGATATACCGATAAGAAATCTAGCGATAGGGCTCGGCAACCTGGCTGACGAGAGCTATATCGAGGGGGATATGTTCACCGACACGGCGAAAAGGGAAAGGGAAAGAGCGCTTCTCGGAGCTGTGGTGGATATAAAGGAGCGCTTTGGCAAGAATGCCATAGTCAAGGGAATCAGCTTTGAGCCCAAGGCGACAGCAAGAGCAAGAAACCTGATGGTAGGCGGTCATAACGGCGGCGAAGTGCCAAAAAGCCAGAATAAGTAAATTATAGTTTACAAAAAGTAGAGAAAATGAGCAAGCCTATACACGAAAGAGCGATGCAATTCGCGCCCTATGCCGCGCTGCGCGGCTTTGATGAGCTGATAGATAAGAGGCGCGAGCGAAAGGAAAAAAGAAAAGAGCTCGCCGAGGACGAAAGGGAGCGGATAAACCGAGTCCTGTCGCGTCTTTCGGTGGGCTCACTCGTCAAAGTGAAGTATTATGAGGTCGACAGATATAAAACGCTGTGTGGAGTTCTCAGCGAGCTTGATACGGTTTTCTATACCTTGACCGTGGTCAAAACCAAAATTGACATCGCCGATATTGACGATATAGAGCCCCTCTCGGAGAGCCAGAGTCGGTTTTGACTTAGTAGTCGGATTTTGGCTCGCACGCGACGGGCGTAGCCGTTTTTGGGTTTTCTCCGTCGGGCATTTTGGGGCAATTTTCGCTTTCGTAGCCTATAAAATAATCTTCCGAGAAAACTTTTGAAAACCTATTGACAAAAGAGGTCTTAGTTGCTATAATATTATGGCAAGTTACGAAACGACGGCTTGCGCGGGAAACCGTTTTCTTGGAGATGTACTCAAGAGGTCGAAGAGGCGCCCCTGCTAAGGGTGTAGGTCGGCTATACCGGCGCGAGAGTCCGAATCTCTCCATCTCCGCCAACTCGAGAAGCCTTGAAAATGCTAGGATTTCTAGTGTTTTCGGGGCTTTTTTGCTTTTATTTTGCCTCCGTTTGACACCGTTTCGCACCGTTTGAGGTAGGTTTTTGCGTTGTCAAAATGTGGTCAAAGTTTTTGCATCATAAAGAAAGGGCAGACTAGCGCTGCGCCTTTTTTCGTTCTATGTCTTCTCTGATGAGCCTTTTAACATATTTCTCGCCCCTTCGCTTTGAAACAGGACAGAAATTTAAAGCAAGGCAAAATAACCATTTATTACAATATTTTCAAAAGTCGAGAAAAAATGAGAAAAAATAATAAAAAATGAGAAAAAATAATAAAATTTCTGTGCTATAATGGTATCGTCGAAAGGTATATAGATACGTCGGTGAGCAGGCGCAGGAGCCGTCACAGACACCAACACAGCGTGCTTTCTTTCCATCTTGGCATCTTGTGTAGAACCTCCTTATCAAATTAAGGTGCATAGCCGTGAACGCCTCCCTGTCGCACCAGGGCTTGATAGCGGCACAAATAGAGAACGCACTACGGAAATCCCGCAGTGCGTTTTTTATTGACATTGACGAAAGGATATGATATAATTATGGCGTGGGATGAAAGCAAGCA